>CAZLES010000006.1:14256-19338 GCA_964558615.1 uncultured Zetaproteobacteria bacterium | reverse complement strand
TTGAATGGTTTTTTCAATGCTCGCAAAGCTTCCTGACGCAGCTTGGCATATTCAGGTAAATAAAACCGGCCAAGGCCAAGCATATATTTCCCGTCTTTTCGCCTTAAAATATCCACACCATCAATATTCCATGTTTTGAGTGCTTCCTCAGCTTCTTGGTGAGACACAAAGGTTCGTGGATCATCAAACACATGTAGCTGTACAGCTTCCCTGCGCTCTAAAAGAATAGGGTTCATATTGTGTTCCCTGAATTTGGTTTGCAGCTCGTCCACGGCTTTTTTCCATACCATGCGCTTGGTAAACACACGCCACTTTTCCTCCTCCAGACTGCCAAGGTTGGGGCGCTCCGGGATAAACACGCGCACATCCTTTTGTTCATGGGCAAATTCAGGTGGAAACCATGCTTTCCAGGCCAGCCAGCTTAAAGCCAGTACGCTAAGGATTCCGATGATGTTCTTCAGGTTAACCATGCTTAAAGTGTTTCTCCGCAACAAGAAGAATACCTTTCAGTGTTAAATGTGGCTCAACATGCTGCACGCTTGGCATATCAGGTTTTAATTTTTCAGCCAAACCACCCGTGGCAATGATGGCGGCTTGCGCGTAACCGTCTTCATGCAACAGCCTTGTGATGATGCCGTTTAGCCCATCTACGGCTGACCAATAAACCCCGGCTTGCATGCTGCTTACCGTGTCTTTCCCTATCAATGTGTCTACGGGTGCGATGGCCACTTCAGGAAGCTTGGCCGCGCGTTTGGATAAAGCTTCAAGCGCAACCTCAATGCCAGGGATAATCAAACCGCCCGCATATCGACCATCAGGAGAAATCACGTCAAATGTTGTGGCTGTACCGCAATCCAGCACCATGGCAGGCGCGCCAAAAAGCTCGCGTGCCGCCAGCGCGTTGACCACTCTGTCCGCGCCGACCTCTTTTGGATTTTTGTAATCAATGGCGATGCCGGTTTTTACCTTTGGGCTGCCAATAAAGGCAGGGGTTTGCGCGCAAGTTTGTATGCAGGCATCTTTTAATACATCATCCAGATGCGGTACGACGGATGCTACCATAATACCGTCCAGGGCTTTGGGGTCATGCTCAAATTGGGAAAACATACCAAACAATTGCCAGCTTAGCTCATCGGATGTGAGCTGATGGTTGCTGGATAAGCGCCAGTGCGCTTTCAGGGTTGCACCATGATAAAGACCAAACACCATTTGCGTGTTGCCTACATCAATGCAGAGGAAACGTTGTGGTTTACCTGGATTCTGTTTCATGTGCCTGATTCCATAAGTGATACATCGCCAGCAATGATACGCTCTTCCTTGCCATTGACCAATAGCCGAAGTGAACCATCATCGGCCAGACCCAACGCAAGCCCTTGAATATATGCCTTGCCATCAAACACGGAGACTTCCTTCTGGTTGGCCACATGCGCTTTTTCCCAAGCCTGATAGATGGGAGAAAAGCCTTGGATTTGCCAGAGTGTGTAGTATTCATGGATGGATTCCAGCAGGGCATGTAATACATCATCACGCTGAACAGGCGGTGAGCAATAATCATTCAGGCTTGCAGGTGGTGTTCGCATATCGTCTTCCCATCCGGCTTGCGGAGTATGGATATTGATACCAATACCCAATATGACAGCAATACCATGCGCGGAGCTTTGCATCTCGGTGAGAATACCGCATACCTTTTTGCCTTCAATCAACAAATCATTGGGCCATTTGATGCCCACTTTGGGTGCAAACAAGGCCAATGCCTGATGTGTTGCTACAGCCGCAAGCAGAGAAAATTGAGGCGCATCCATGGCATCAATATCAGGGCGAAGCACCATGCTTAATGCCAGTGCGTCTGGTACAGTTTGCCATGCCCTACCCAACCTTCCCTTGCCGTGGGTCTGGCTGTTGGCCACAATGGTTAATCCTTCCTTTGCCCCCTTTTTTGCCTGCCTTAGTGCTTCCTGATTGGTGGAATCAAGGCTGTCAAAATACTGGATGGAGAAATCTATCATCTTGTGGCGCTGACACGCATGGATAAATCAAGGCATGGCGCAGAATGGGTGATTGCACCTACGGCAATGCGGTTGATACCCGTTTGGGCGTAATCTCTGGCATTGTCCAGTGTGATATTGCCGGAGGCCTCTAAAAGTATGGAATCTGGCACAAGCTTGCGCGCTTCTTTGACGGTATCGGTATCCATGTTATCCAATAAAATGATGTCGGGGCAAACATGCACCGCTTCAACCACTTCCTCTAAGGTTTCACATTCCACTTCAATCCAGGTGTTTGGGGATAATTTATGGCATTGGGCGACGGCATCCGTGATAGAGCCTGCCGCCAAAATATGATTTTCTTTAATCAACATGCCTGAAGCCAAATCCATGCGGTGATTTTTTCCGCCACCATGCAGTACAGCCTCCTTTTCCAGATGGCGTAAGCCAGGGGTGGTTTTTCGTGTGTCCACCACTTCACAACCCGTGTCTTGCAAGGCTTGTACAAATAAAGATGTTGCCGTGGCAATGCCTGATAAGTGTTGCATAAAATTGAGGGCGGTGCGCTCCGCGGATAACAACATGCGCATATTGCCTGCAAGCTTACAAATCACTTCACCTTGCTGGATGGAGTCGCCATCCTGATGCAGCCATGTTTGCGTTATTGTTTCATCCATGGTGGTAAACACTTGTTTTGCCACATGGCAGCCTGAAAGTATGCCGCTTGCCTTGGCGACGATGGTGGCCTTGCCTTGCTGCATAGCATCTATGGTTGCTTGGGCAGTTAAGTCGTGAATGGCCATGTCTTCAGCCAGTGCCATATCGATAAGGGATTGCAGCGCAAGTGTTTCCATGATATTTCCTTTGTTAACTTTTCAGGCTGGCAGGTTCAGAGCAGCCAGAGCGTTACACTCATACCCAAAATGGATAAAGGCATATTCCAGCCTTGGGGTACAAGCGCGCGTATCATGGATGCAATCAAACCTGCAATCAATGTGGCAACCATAAACTGCTGCCAGGCGATGCCATGATAAAGTTGTAATGCCCACGCGCAAATCACGCTTGTGCCCAGCACCAGAAACAAATGCCCTGCCAATGTCTGAAAAGGGTTGTTATTTAGCCCCAGAAGCGCGCCTTTGCCAAGTTTGTCCAAAAGTTCCGCGCCTCCCCAAGCAAGGCAAAAACTTAAGCCAACGCCCAAACCAAGCTCAGGTGACAGGTCAAACAAGATGGCGGACAAGGCAAGGCTTAGGCCTGTTATCAGCCAGGGAGTGGGTTGCCTGATTTGTTCTGGTGTTGTGTGCCAGGCCATGCGAAGATGGCGAGCAAAGGGTGTGTTTCTCATGCCAAGCAGTAAAGGAAGGATGAACAAGGATAGCGATAGCAATGGTATGACAGGGTCGCTATAAGCAGGCCACATCAACACCCAGATGCCGAGCAAGGGAGTCATATACAAGCGTATGGAAGATGGGGTAATGCCTTTGCGAACCAGCATCACGGATAACCAGAGCCACTGGAATAAACCTATGGCAAACAAGGCGGTGAGCAATATATCATGCTGAGAAATTGACATATGCAAACTATTGAAGGAATGAGGGTGGATGTCTAACGATTTATTTTGTATTTGTAAAAAAAAGCGCATGGACTAGGCTTTCGCTGCCAGCGATTTTTAAGGGAGATATGAACCATGACTCGCATCGCAATTCCTGCTGAAACGGCTGCACACGAAACCCGTGTTGCGGCAACACCGGAAACGGTTAAGAAATATATTGCCTCAGGCTGCGAGGTTGTGGTGCAACGTGGCGCAGGTGAAGCGGCATATTTTGTGGATAGTGCCTTTGCGGAAGCGGGTGCGAGTCTGGCAGATGATTTTTCATCTACGGTCAAGGGTGCGGATATTGTATTGAAGATTCAGCCGTTGAATCAGGATGAAATGACAATCCTGAATCAGGGTGCGGTGGTTGCTTCCCTGCAAGCACCATTCACCAACCCCTTGCTGGCTGACTACAACACACAAAAACTCACCGTTTTTTGCATGGAAATGATTCCACGCACATCTCGCGCGCAAAGCATGGATGTGCTTTCATCACAAGCCAATATTGCAGGCTATAAATCAGTATTGTTGGCATTGGAACATTATCAGAAATTCATGCCCATGCTGATGACTGCCGCAGGCACGGTGCAGCCTGCGAAAGTATTGGTGATGGGCGCAGGGGTTGCAGGATTGCAAGCCATTGCCACAGCTCGCCGCCTGGGTGCGATGGTGGAAGCTTTTGATGTGCGGCTGGCTGCCAAGGAGCAAGTGGAAAGCCTGGGTGCGAAGTTTGTGGAAGTGGCTCAGGATGAAGATGCTGAAGATGAGGGTGGTTACGCGAAGGAAATGTCTGAGGCATACAAGCAAAAACAAGCAGAACTCATTGCAGAGCATGCCGCCAAGGCTGATATTGTCATTACCACAGCCCTGATTCCTGGTAAGCCCGCGCCTGTGTTGATTACTGAAGACGTGGTGGCGACCATGAAACAAGGTGCTGTGATTGTGGATATGGCAGTGGAGTTTGGTGGTAACTGCCCACTATCACGAAAAGATGAGGTCTATACCCAAAACGGTATTACCTTTGTGGGTGTGAGCAATATTCCAGCACTTTTGGCGACAGATGCCAGCGCGTTGTATGCCAAAAACATGCTGAATTTTATAGGTTTGATATTGGACAAAGAAACAGGTGAGATTCAGATTGATGAGGAAGATGATATTATTCAAGGCTCACTTTTGTGTAAAGATGGTGAATTTTTGAAGCCTGATTTGTTGGCTTAGGAGTATAAGGATGTGTTATACAGGAAACTGTTTTATCGCAGAACATGCGCAAATGTTGGATAAAATGAATGAAACGGCCGATCCTGTGGTGATGTCATTTACAGTCTTTGTGTTGGCTGTTTTTGTAGGTTATCATGTGGTATGGAATGTAACGCCTGCGTTGCATACACCATTGATGAGTGTAACCAATGCCTTGTCCAGCATTGTGATTGTGGGCGCTATCATTGCATCAGGTCCTGTTGAAATGAACTTCGCAACCGTGCTTGGGTTGGTAGCTGTTGGTCT
>CAZLES010000006.1:11475-14156 GCA_964558615.1 uncultured Zetaproteobacteria bacterium | reverse complement strand
TGATTGTGGCAGGTGCTTTGGTGGGTTCATCGGGTGCCATTCTTTCTTATATCATGTGCAAGGCCATGAATCGTTCCCTGTTTCATGTTTTGCTGGGTGGTTTTGGCTCAGACGCGGATGCGGCAAGTTCAGGGGCTGCGGAAGTTGGTCAACGCCCTGTGAAGTCGGGCGCGCCTGAAGATGCAGCCTTTTTGCTTAAAAACGCACGCAGTGTGATTATTATCCCAGGTTATGGCCTGGCTGTAGCCAGAGCGCAACATGCGCTTAAAGAACTGGTTGATGCGCTGCAGGCACAAGGGGTTAAGGTTCGCTTTGCCATTCATCCAGTGGCGGGGCGTATGCCAGGACATATGAATGTATTGCTTGCTGAGGCCGATGTACCTTATGACATCGTGGAAGAAATGGATGAAATCAACCCGGAGTTTTCGGATACGGATGTTGCCTTGGTAATTGGTGCCAATGATGTGGTCAATCCCGCCGCAAAATCAGATCCGTCAAGCCCAATTTACGGCATGCCCATTCTGGAGGCTGCCAAAGCAGAGCATGTGGTGGTGATTAAGCGTTCTTTATCCCCTGGGTATGCTGGCTTAGACAACGACCTGTTTTATATGGATAAAACCATGATGGTTTTTGAGGATGCAAAAAAAGCTTGTGAGGCTATGCTTCACGCTATTGAGTAATTTTAAATCTGGAGCTTTAAATGAAAAGATTGAAAGTATATATGATTGTGTTTGCTTTGGCCTTGTTTCCTGTGCAGGCTTCAGCGGGTGATTATGAAGTAGCCAACGTGATGGATGATGCCATGTATGGCGCAGGCGTAGGTGCACTGGTTGGTTTAGGCTTAATGCTGCTCACTAAAAAACCTACAGATAACTGGGATTATGTGACCAAAGGCTTGGGTGTAGGCATTATTGCTGGTGCAGCATATGGTGTTTATCGTTCTTCGAAAGCGTTGGCGCAAATTGAAGATGGTGAAATCCAGTTAGGTTTACCATCGCCTAAGTTTGCTTTGCGGAACACAGATAAGGGATTAGATATGGTTGTTAGCGCCGATTTGGTTGGTGGCCGATTCTAAAAAGAAACCATTAAGATTTAGAAAAGCGTCTTTTTAGGCGCTTTTTTTATGCTTATTTTAATGTTTTTAAGTATTCAATGACTGCTTTTCGATTGTCTTCGTTTTGCATAGCAGGGATGGTTGGCATGGCTAAACCAAAGCGGTTACCATCAATAAGAGCACGTGCGGTTTCATCCTTTTGCGCAAAGGCTTCAGGCCCTTGAATCCATTGATTTAGCCAAGCTTCATCATGCCGTTCAAGTACACCTCGTAAGCCAGGCGCACCAATGCGACTTTCATCATAAGTGGTATGATGACAACGTGCGCAAATACTTTCAAAAAGTTTTTGTCCTTCTTTTGCTGACGGGATTGTTTCCAGTGCTTGCGGTTCTGGCGCTGAATCAGGTGCATCAGCAGCATAGGATAGAGGGCTGATGATATAAGTGATACCCAATCCGATAAAGATACAATATTTTGCTAACACCTTCCTACAGTCCCTCCATAAAAAACAAAATGGATAAAAGGCAAGCTACACTTATGCACGAATAAGGTAAATGGTTTCTTTGCCAAATGCCCATAATGCTCGAGCTATTTGCTTAAGGCGAGTGCGAATAAAATTACATTTCACACAGCCACCACCTGCAATTTGTGCACGAACTTCAGGGGCAGGATAAATCGTTTCCCGCCAAAATTCGACACGATGAGCCAAGCTAGGCAGCATACGAGAAAACAAGCGTTCAGCTAAATAAGGTATGACTTCATGGTTCATAAACCGTTTGAATAAGCGCTTTTCAATGATACCCATTTGAGGCTTGATTTGATGGAGAAAATCATCGGCGATTGGTGCGTTCATATATTGTTTTACATATGACAACGCATAAAAACATGGCCGTTCTAGCTTGTATTCTTTGATGCCTTGTAAGACTTCATCCCAGAGGCCTTGCTCATGGACTTGCTTGGCAAGCAAGGCAATATCATACAGCCAAATCAAGCGTTCAAAAGAATGTTTAAGAGCATGAAAGCAGAGGTAAGGAAGGATAACGCGCGGATGCACTACCCATGCGGTTTCTCCTGCAAGTTTACCTTCTGTTGCATGCTTAAAGAAATCTTGAGTGTGTAAAGGTGTGATGTGTTTCCAAGCTTTGATACGCTCTGCACCAATGGGTTCAATATGTAGGTCAAGAGGAATGTCACCAAGCTTAAAGAGCATGGGATAAGCATTGATAGGGCGATAATGAAGGACATTGCCAGCCACTTGCTTGGCCATCAATGTATATTTTTTTTCAAATAATATATCAATATCAGTATGCGGTCTTAAGTATGGCTCGGGGTAGAGCAGATCGCTTACTGCTACGCCACGCATTACGATAATGGGAATATTTGCTTCACGATATGCGCGCAGAACACGAGCTGTTGCGTTTCTTAGGCGCAAAGCGTCTGCTATAAGGGTGCGTTCATCTATAGGGTTTAATAGCCAAGGCTTGACCATGTCTTTTTGTTGGTCGGTTAGCGATGCCCATAAAAGGGGATACATGCCATCAGCTTGTGCAAATGTCCAAAAATTGGTGTTGCTTAACACATGCTCAGGGATATTGCCTTTTAGCATGGCACAAGCAGATGCACGATA
>CAZLES010000006.1:1239-11375 GCA_964558615.1 uncultured Zetaproteobacteria bacterium | reverse complement strand
ACTGGAGCTTGTGTATAAACATTACATCAACACCACTGATGCAGCCGCATTATATTTTTTTTCCAGATGACAGGTTTATTTTAAGCCTTACGCATGCAAGCGCTGATGAAATTGTACTTATTCATCCATACGATACAGCAAAGCGCATAGAGCTACAAGGCAATTTTGCTTTGGCGCTTAAGCAACAACTCCATCATTCAAATCAGCATACCGACCCACTATTACTTAGCATAGAAAAGCAGCATACATGGCTACAGGGCCTAACATCGGCAAGCCTGAAACCATTTCAACAGCAGCGTTTGGTGATGGGTGATGAATTGGGCTTATTATTTTTAGAGGTGACGGATCAATGCAATGAGCAATGTATTCACTGTTATGCATCTTCATCACCTGCATGTTCAGACTTCTTAAGTTTAGAAGATATACAAAACATATTAACTCAGGCAAGGCAGTTAGGCAGGGCTATGGTTCAGTTTACTGGAGGTGACCCCTTGATTCACAAGCATCTTGTGGAAGCTGTAGCCTTTGCATGTGAGCTCGACTTCAAAGGTGTGGAAATTTACACCAATGGTTTGCTTCTAGGTTCAACCTTGCTTGAGAAATTATTGCCTTATCAGCCACAATTTGCTTTTTCCCTGTATTCTCCTGATGCGGATGTTCATGATGAAATTACACAGGTCAAAGGCAGTTGGAAAAAAACCGTGGCAGCCATGCATCGCGCGCAGGATATGGCATTTCAGATTCGTGTTGGTATGGCAATCATGGAGCAAAACGTGGGCAATGAGCAGGCCATGCTTGATTTTGTGGCAGAGGAATTTGCGTTGGACAAGACCAAGGTTCGCTTTGACCCTGTGCATGAGACAGGGCGGGGAAGTCAGCTTAACACCAAACATATTTCACTGATGCCTTCGCAAAATTCACATATGCCTGACAATGAGCAAGGCAAAAAAGCACATCATCAAGTGGTGCAGCAGGATAAACATATTGAAGCTTCAGTAAGGCATCGAAAAGGTAAGATTGCGGTATGCGCTAATGGAAATATCAGCCCATGTATTTTTAATCGCGAGTATGTTTTGGGAAACATTCATCAGCACACATTGCTTGACGCATTGCAGTCAGCAAGCTTTTCAGGGAATGCATATCCATCGGTTTCACGTTGGAACTTTTGCCAGCATCATTTAAGCTGTGCGGATTGTCAGATGGTGGCTTACACTTTAGGAGAAGGGCATGGGTGAAACACTTGAAATTAAAGTACCAGAGTACCCCAAAAAAATTGATGGCTTGGTGTGTGAAGAAATAGAAGGTGAAAACACCTATTTTTATATTCATGAAGAAAAGGGGACAACCATCACGCTCAATATCATTGCTTCTGCTATTTTTGATATGTGTGATGGCACGCTAACGGCCAAAGATATGGCCAAAGAAATTTCACAAACCTTGGATGTGGACTATGAAGAAGCATTGCGGGATGTGAATGATATTTTACAAGAGTTGACAGGGTTTGGTTTTATTGTTGCACCTGAATAACTTACTATGACATGGTTGTATCAATATAAGATTGCATCATGTGTGGTGCAAATCGATTCAGATACAGATGCTTGTCATAAGGATATGCAAAAGTTTCTGTGTTTGTACGAAAAAGTTGAACATGCTAAAGCAGATATAATATTTAGCGTTCGCAAGGTTGATATGGGTTATGCGTTTGTCTTTAGCTTGCCTAGTGGGTATGAGGAAGTGCTGTGGCAGAGTAAGGATGCTAGGGAAATCAGCGCAGCCTTGGAAACGCATTTATACACACGGCTCATACAGCTACTAGATAGTAAAGATATGATATCTATTCATTCATCAGTTTTAAACATCAATGATGTTGCCATTATGTTTGCAGGTGTTTCAGGTGCGGGGAAAAGCAGTATTTGCACTGCGGCATTGCTAGATAAAGCGGCGTATTTATCCGATGAGTTTACACTGCTTGATGCTCAAGGCTTAGTACACCCTTTTCCTAGACCGATGCAATGGGAGCATCCAGAGCATCCTGCGTTTGAGCGCCAAGATATTTTGGATACTGGGCTTATTGATGCTGCTATTTTTGATTTTCCTGCCGCAACTGGAGACATGGCACGTTGCCATCTTTGGTATCCAAAACAGGTTCAACGCAAAGCGCTACCGTTGAGATATATTGTGCTTCATCAGTACAGATCAGATATCAAAGAAACAAAGCTTTTTGAAATCCCACGCCATGAAGCTTTGGCATCTTTACCCGAGCATTTGCATATTCAGCACGGCTTGGCTAAGGATTTACCCAAGCTTAATCAACGTATTCCTCAAGCATGTCAATACTACAGGCTTTATTTTCCAGATGTGAAGCAGGCATGGAAAGTGATGAAAGAAGAGGTATTACAAAGTGCTTAAATTGTTTTTTCAGGCCAAGCACAGACTTGATTGATAGGGCAGAGATGGCATTTGGGTTTGCGAGCAGTGCAAGTGTAGCGGCCATGCAAAATGAGCCAGTGATGTGCATGTTTTAGATATTGTTTAGGAACGACTTGGAGCAATTTTTTTTCTACCTCTAATGGTGTTTTGCCAGGTGCTAATCCTGTACGGTTAGCAACACGAAAAATATGCGTATCCACAGCCATGGTGGGTTCACCCCATAACACATTCAGTACAACATTGGCTGTTTTTCTACCCACTCCAGGCAAGGATTCCAGCTCTTTTCTCGTGCGAGGAACCTCACCATCAAATTCCTCGACCAGTTTACGAGCTGTTTGAATGGCATGCTTAGCCTTACTGTTGTATAGGCCTATGCTGGATATGTATGGTTTTAGGCCTTCTTCACCAAGCTCTAAAAAAGCTTGAGGTGTATTGGCCACAGGATAAAGCTTGGCTGTGGCTTTATTCACGCTTACGTCAGTGGCTTGCGCTGATAAAAGGACAGCAATCAATAATTCAAAAGGTGTGGTGTATTGAAGCTCAGTTTTAGGCTCGGGTTCTATGGCTTTTAAGGCTTCAAAAAGGTGTTCAATATCCTTTTTATGCATGATAAATCAGCAGGAATAATCAGTTAATGATCATTGACCTCAGCTAAGGTTAGCGTGGTTTGGTGATCAACGATTTCACCCGCAGGGTTTATCACTTTCTCAACCAAATATACGGTTTGCCCATCAATTTTTTCAACACGTCCACCGCGTTTACCTATATAGTTGCCCCGACGAATAGTGTATGATTTACCTGATGGGTCTTGCACGCTAGCGACCCAGTCATGTCCTGCCTTTTTGAATGTAGCAACCAAAGTGAGCGCACTTAAATCAAAAGCTTCCAAGGGTTCACGCTTTCTTTTATTTGCAGGTAGCCGTTTACGATTTTTAAGACGCTCTGCTTCATCTAAACGATTTTTTTCAAATACAGATAAAAAAGGATCACGAATGCTGGCCAAGTCAATATCAGGTGCCTTTATCAAGCGTGACATCGCATCAGGTATAACTTCTTCATCTATTTGCTTTGTATTTTTAGAAGGTGCTGTTGCAGCAAAAGAAGGCTGACCTAAAAAGGCAAGGGATAACAAAGCAAACAAGCAGAAAAATTTCATAGCAACCTCACAAAAAAGCATCATTTAGCGGCACTCTTTTCATGTAATGATTGAGCAAGTTTAGTTCAACACCTTGAAATATCAAGATAAGTCTATATTTAGGTGTGTTTCTTTTTGGCCATTTCCATTGCGTTACCAATATAATCAGCGGGTGTCATAGCTAGTAAACGTGATTTTGCATCATCTGGAATATCCAAATTGTGAATAAATGCTTGTAAGCTTTCTACAGTAATACCTTTACCACGGGTAAGTGCTTTAAGTTGTTCATAAGGATTTTCCAAGGCATAGCGGCGCATGACGGTTTGTATGGCTTCTGCCAATACTTCCCAAGTGTTATTCAAATCCTCAAGCATTTTGCTTTGATTAATTTCTAATTTGCTCAAACCGCGATCGAGTGAGTCAAGAGCAAGCATGGTGTAGCCAAAACCAACACCAAGGTTACGCAATACAGTGGAATCGGTTAAATCGCGTTGCCAGCGGGAAATGGGAAGTTTTTCTGCCAAGTGATGTAACATGGCATTGGCCAGACCTAGGTTTCCTTCCGCATTTTCAAAATCGATGGGGTTCACTTTATGTGGCATAGCCGATGAGCCGACTTCGCCAGCAATCACCTTTTGTTTGAAGAAGCCCATGGAAATATAGCCCCAAATATCACGGCTAAAATCAATGATAATGGTATTCAATCGTGAGATAGCATGATTGAGTTCTGCGATATAATCATGGGGTTCAATTTGGGTCGTGTATGGGTTCCAAGCTAAGCCTAAAGATTCAACAAACCCTTTGGATGTGTTCAACCAATCGACTTCGGGATAAGCTATCAAATGGGCATTAAAGTTGCCTGTTGCACCATTGATTTTACCTGAAATAACTACATCAGCAATTTGTGCGCGTTGCCTATCCAATCGAGCAACCACGTTCATCCATTCCTTGCCCATGGTGGTAGGCGATGCGGGTTGCCCGTGCGTGCGTGCTAGCATGGCTGCCTCTGCCATATCAGATGCCATGGTTTCTATAGTGGCAATAGTGCTGTCTATGCTGGGGAGGAGGACGGTATCTCGTGCTTCTTTAAGCATCAAGCCATAAGACAAATTGTTAATATCTTCAGATGTGCAAGCAAAATGAATAAATTCAGATACAGCATTCAGCTCTGCTTGGCTGGCTACCTTTTCTTTTAAGAAATATTCGACAGCTTTGACATCATGGTTGGTGGTCTTTTCAATCGCTTTGATGCGCAACGCATCATCTTCTGAAAAGTTATCAACAATAGCATCTAGGTATGCAATCGCTTGGGCGGATAGGCTGCTTACTTCTGCAATATCTTGGTGTGCTGCAAGCATTTGCAACCAACGTACTTCCACCAATACACGCGCTTTAATTAAACCAAACTCACTAAAAATTGGGCGCAAATCACCAACTTTATTGGCATAACGACCATCGAGTGGGGATAGTGCGGTTAGTGTGGAATATGGCATGATTCAAACCTCAATATAGGGTATCTATTTAAGGCTGCATAAGCTAGCGTTGACTAAGTTATATGCAATCAGGGCCACTTGCCTAAGCCTTGGCGTAAGATTTCAGGGGTATCTTCACATAAATCAACCACTGTTGTTGGAGTCATATTTCCCCAACCTGCATCCAGCAATACTGCATGCAAATGTTTAATGCGTGACTCAATAGCATCAGGGTCTGTGGCGATAAAATCTTCACCAGCAAATTGCATAGATGTTGCAAGCAAGGGTTCCCCTAGCTCTTGGAGCAACATATTACAAACCGCATGGTCAGGCATACGAATCCCCACATCTTTACGCTTACCAAATACACGTTTGGGTAGCTTGGAATTAGCAGGGAGAACAAATGTATATGGCCCTGGAAGAGCATGTTTTAAAATACGGTGTGAAGGGTTATCTATGCTTACATATTGTGCCGCTTGTGATAAATCAACACATACTAACGACCATAAATGAGATTCATCCAACCCTCTAAGTTGACGGATACATTCCTGAGCCTTGAGTGCGGATGGTAGTGTCATCATGGCATAGGTAGTTTCCGTGGGAACTACAGCAACTGCACCATCTTGTATAAGCTGTGCAGCACGCTTGATTTGCCTAATTTTAGGGCGCTCTGGGTGCAATCGGATGTGTTCAAAAATATGTTTCATCGTAGCTTAGAACTTAAAGCCCTTAAGTAAATCTTTAAGCTTATCTTTGGCTTTCTGAGCGGCTTTTTGGCGTGCGCGCTCTTTTTCAGCCTCAAGCTTAGCCTTAGCTTTTTGTTTGGCTTTAGCAACTTCTTCATCCCGTGTTTTGACAAAGCCTTGGTCTAAGACTTTTCCACCAACCCCATTGATTTTATGCCCTGTTGCATTATTGATGGCGGCGGCACTATCAAGAAGGGCTGCTTTATCCATAACAACATCTGTTTGGATATGTTCAAAAGGCCCATAAATATGCAAGGGAACAACCACCCCTTTTTGTCTGATTGAGCCACCTTGCCCAGCTAATGTTTTCACCAAACGCGGGCGAACATGATAGTCGATTTTAAGGGGGTCTAAATATATGATGCCTTTGCCTGTTAACCGGAATAATGGTGAGGCCATGTATAAGTCATGATTGGTGATGGTGGCATCTTTGATGTGGAATGTGCCTTGCATTTGCGCGAAATCACTTTGTTGTGTGGTTGTGGGTTGTTTTTTCAGCTTGCGTATTGTTTTTGCGATATCTACACCTTTGAATTGGCCATCTTCAAACAAGAAGTCACCACGGCCTTTCATACTGTGAATGATGTGCTTGGGTAATAGCCCTTTACCCGTAATTTCCGCATTTAAGGTGGTGATTCCTGATAATTGATCAAAATCTGCAAGAGCTTTGAGAATAGGTTGGATAGAAACGCCTCTGATATTGACTGATTCTTTCCAGGTTGTGGGATATTGGTTGGCATAGAGCGTTAGCGCATCTTGGATATGACCGCCGTTGATATTAAAACTTAAAGGATTTAGCCTTATCACACCTTTTTCACTGCTTAGTGTCATATGCAGGTTTTCTAATTTTAGCCGTTTTACATATAAGCTTTTGGCTTGAAGGCGTGCAGATAAATACCAAGGCTTTAAGAAGGTAAGGTTTGGTTCGGTTTCTTGAGATGTGTTAGGTATATTTTTTGAAGCTAGGTTAGGCGCAGCTTTCTGCTTTTGGCTTTGGGGTAGCCAAGGGTCTAGGTGTAGCTCATTTGCAGTCATGCGTAGCTGTATATCAGGTGCTGCACCAAGGGCTATATCACCAGAAACTTGCAAAGGTTCATTATCCAATTTTAATTGCATATTTCTAATTTCAATGATGTCGGTGTCACCAGCTAAAAAAGCTTCAATTTTAATGCTTTGCCACGGTTTGGGATGGTTTTTATATATATTTTCAAGCCTAGGCGAAAATTGATTTAACCAGATACGTTGTAGCTGGCTGGTGATAAGCTTGGCTTCAAATTTAGGGTGTTTTTGTAAATGTCGTACTTTGCCTGATAAGCTTAGAACATCTTTGCCATCCATCGCCATAGCTAAACTTTCAAGTTTGAGCGTATTTAAGGCTGCAACATTCAATTTCCATGCAGCATGGATGCTGTTTTTAGCTTGAATATCAATGGAGCCTGTGCTTAAAAGAAGTTTGTCAGCATGCTGTTCGGCAGAGATATCAAGGGAAATTTTGATATCATCAAGTTTGCCGATTTGCTGCTCCTGTTCGTCTGTAAGCTCAGGTAGCCAGGCGGCCAGGGGAGCGAGCGCAAAGTTATCGCTTTGGATACGGATAAGCGCAGGTAAAGCATTCACATCCAGCTTGGCTAAATCCAGTATGGGGCCTACTTGACCTGTTATGTGAACAGGGTTGCCTGCAAGTTCTGCGGAAAGATTGATGCCAATGGGCTGTTGCAGTTGCAGGTCGGTAATTTTGAGATCAACGTTTTGCAAGGTAAGTTTACCTTTACTGTCTTCCCAGAAGACTTGGCCGTTGAGTAATTGTAATAGCTTGGCCTCAAAGGCAACGGTGGGCATAGCACTGGCCTGACTTGCTTGTTGATTGGCTTTTGATGTGGATGCATGGGCGGATTGTATTTCCGAAGTATGTTGCGACTGCAAATCACTCCAATTGTTGCTACCGTTATCGTTTTGACTTAACCATAGCTTTGGCCGCTCTAAATCAAAGCGTTTGACTTCCACTTGTTGATCCAGCAAGGGTATTAAGGCCACTTTAATATCAATGGATTCGACTTCAAGCATATGCGCAGGGCTAAAACCTTTGGCATTATCCAGACTGATATCAGTTAATGTAAAACCTACCCAGGGAAACAGGCTAAGCTTGATATTGCCTATATTCAGGTTGCGTCCTGTCGCATCATATACAGCTTGTCGAATTTCAGGTTTATAGTCATTGACATCAACAAAAAAAGGAATGGCAATCAGGGCAAGTATCACTGTTACCATCAAAGCAAGAAAGACTTTTAGAAATTTTAACATGTACTGCTCCAAATCCAAACTTAAAAAGTGCGAAGTGGCTCTATAAGCCGGGTTCTGTACTCTTGCCCATGTGAGCAGGAGTGATGGTCATTCATCTGGACTACTGTTACCAGCAGCCTCAAGCAACCTACCCGAAGTCACGCGCGAGTCACGCTTAACGACTTCCTATTTGGTCTTGCTGCGGATGGGGTTTACCTAAGCCCTGCGTTGTCACCAAAGCAGGCGGTGCGCTCTTACCGCACCTTTTCACCCTTGCCCAATACAAAGATATGGGGCGGTCTAGTCTCTGTGGCACTTTCCTGAGGGTTGCCCCTCACTGGATGTTATCCAGCATCCTACTCTGTGCAGCCCGGACTTTCCTCCCCACGCATGGTGTAACCATGGCATGGCGCGACCATCCAAACCACTTCGCGAGGCAAGTCTAATCTGTTTTTATGAGAATGACGAATGGTCAGATTTATGGTTATTCTTTTTCTTGGGTTTGACAGGCCTGAAAAATACCCAAGCAACGATAGCCGCAAGAATAAAAAACAGGGTAAGTTCAACAAAGGCTAGCCACCACATGCTAGTTGTCCATATGCTTCATATCGTGTTGCATGTGCATACCATCCATGTTCATGTCATTCATGGGTTGTGTATCATGATTCATATGGTTCATGGGCATACCATGATGGGAGGGGTTCATATTTTGCATATGGTCCATATCATGCATGCTGTGCATGAAGGTACTACCACGAATCATGGTCAATACGCCCAGCACGACTAACAATAAAGCAGCAACTTTAAGCACCCAGCCACGGGCTGAGGGTGACGCAGACTTAAGAACCACGGGGACCAATGTCATGGCGGGAACTGTGCCTAAGCCAAAGGCAAACATCATGGCTGCGGATAAGGCAATGTTTCCTGATGTCAAGCTAAGCGCAAGCCCCGCATACACAAGGCCGCAGGGGAGCAAGCCATTGAACAAGCCCACCATAAACCAGCTCATGGGCATGCGACTTGAAGTTGCTGATTGTATCCAACTTGTAAGACCAATGATTTTGGTAAACTTTGCCATCATTTTAACAAAAGGGTCTGGAAGCCAACCTGCTAAATTTAAGCCAAAGATAATCATCAGTATGCCTGCTATCCATGTGAGTATGCGCTGCATACCTGCAAACCAAGGCACTTGGGTGATTGCCATGCCAATCATGCCCGCAATTAGCCCTAGGAATGTGTAGGTTGCGATGCGTCCAAGTTGATAGCTCATCAGCCCTGACCACCATATTTTAGGCCTAGACATGGTGAGTGTGGTCACCAAGCCGCCGCACATGCCTACACAATGCATACTGCCTAGAAAACCTACCAAGAATGAAGTGATAATTAGTGTCATGATTTACTTTCCTTATTTTTTAATTGTAATAATGGTTGAAGCAGCTTCTCATCAAACATGGCAGGATCTACCAGTTGCAGGATTTGTGTGCCACCTGCTGGTTGAATCAAGTCTAAGCCTAGCTTGGGATATAAAAAATGAGCATTGCCTTGGCCATCATTGAGGAGTTTATCAGGTTTACCAAACTTGTTCTGAAAGTCCTCAACGTCAATCTGTTGTCCTGCCAGTACAGTGATGCTGGCAATAGGTAATGCCTCGATATACCCATATAAGCTCTCATCCACCCCTACACGAATCACACCGTTTGGAAAAATTTCTGGCTTGTAAGCATCTTTCTTAATGCGCTCTAGTAACTTTTGTTCCGCGCCAAGCCCTAGGATTATGCTATCATTTTGGTCAAAAAGTTTATCAAAAAAAGCTTCTAACTGCTTATCAGGTTCAGCTTCATTACGCTTGTGTTTTTGGGTAAACATAGCTATATCAGGCATAGACTTTAGCGTTTGCATTGCTTCATGTAGCTTGGTTTTGCCAATCGTTAGCCCAAGCACAGATATTTGTCCGTTATCTTGCCTTAAATCCCATATATCAGGCCTAGGGTTTGCTTCGGTATTGGGATAAAGCCAATAAAATATCGCCGCAAAAATAAACGCCAAAACCATGCGATATACCCAAGTTGACAT
>CAZLES010000006.1:0-1139 GCA_964558615.1 uncultured Zetaproteobacteria bacterium | reverse complement strand
TATCAAAATGGATATTGCATCCAAAAGCTTGGGTATATAGGAATTGTGGAGGAGTTTTTATTATGAAAGAAAATGTAGGAACAGTAGATCGTTCGCTAAGAGTAGTATTTGGACTTGCTATTTTTTTCGTAGGCTGGTTTGGTTCTGGCGGTGCGTTAAGCGTTGTATTGATGATTGTGGGTGCTGTATTGACTGCCACAGGTTTGGTAAGTAGCTGCCCTATTTATTCTATCTTGGGTATTGATACTGTCGAGAAGCCAGATCCTCGCGGTCATTGATTTACATACATTGAGTTTGTATAAAGGCGGCCTTGGGCCGCCTTTTTTATGTGTGCTTGTCGCGTGGGGAAGTGGTTAAGGGTTAGCAAAGGTAAGCTTATCTTTACCATTGCTATCAATGGTTGCGGTTAAGCCAAGCTTGGGGAAGCTATAGCGTATTGTGGTTTCTCCTTCCTGGTTGATGCTTTCAGGTTCACCAAACTGCGCTTTCAAGATGCTTTCATCCAGTTGTACGCTGGGAATCAAAATAAACTGGTCAAATGTTTTATGTTGTACCGCTATAATATCTTCATTGGATAAATTCATGCGAATCACACCATTGGGATAAATGCGTGGGGCGCTGCTTCGTTGACGCATGATTTCCAGTTCTTCGGGTGTTGTAACCATTTTCAGGATAATTTTGCTATGGTCAGCAATGGATGGAAAATAGGCTTCCAATTGCCCATGAAAGAGCTGCTCCCCTTGATTGTTTTTGGTATTGTCAGGGTATAGGAATATGGCGGCATCGGCACGACTTAAAAATGCCTTTTCAGCATCTCTTAATGTGCTTTCTCCAAGTACGACACCCATGACATGCAAATGCCCTTTCTCGTCAAACCAGGTACGCTTGCTGGCTGAGTGTGAAGTGTTTTTATAGTTTTGACTGGTAAAATAAAATGTTGCTGAACCAACAATAATGATAAGTGCTAAAGAAATTTTCCACATAAATTATGGTTTATCCATTGTTGTATCATCCATATTTTCCTCGTTGCTTTTTTCCACTGTTTTCTGGTTTGCAGTCTTTTTCTTTTTCATGGCACCATCGGGGATCATGTCATCATCATCAATCAAAATACGATAGGCCTCACCTTCCATATCATC
>CAZLES010000005.1:0-19903 GCA_964558615.1 uncultured Zetaproteobacteria bacterium | reverse complement strand
TAATCAAATCTACTTTTTTCATTTCTTACCCTCCGAGAGTTTTAAAATCTTTTTTAACAAGATAAGACGAACTTAAGCAGTCATCGCTTACCTCGTCAACGCTTTTTTTGCGCTTACAGCATTTTAGTGTGCCTTGGCATTACCTTCATTCACCTGAATTTCAGCAATCACACCTGGCACAAACTCCACTCTATTCATCATACCTTGCGGCAAATGTGTCAGAGCGCACTTTAAGACATCATCCATACTTTCAGCATAAATAATTTCCATGGAATCCTGAATGATTTCAGGCACTTCCTTCATGTCCTTACGGTTCTCTTCTGGGATAATGGCAACCTTTAATCCACCTCTGTGCGCGGCAAGCAGCTTCTCTTTAAGCCCACCAATGGGCAGACTTTTACCTCGCAGGGTAATCTCACCAGTCATGCAAACCTCACGGCGTACAGGAATACCTGTAAGCGCGGAAACCATGGAAGTCGCCATGGCCAGACCTGCCGAAGGTCCATCTTTAGGGATTGCGCCTTCTGGAACATGCACATGAATATCCACCTTTTGATGAAAATCCGGAGTTAGCCCCAAAAGTTGAGCGCGTGAGCGCACATAAGTCAGCGCTGCCTGTACAGACTCCTGCATCACATCACCCAACTGCCCTGTTACCGTTAATTTGCCTTTGCCTGGTGTCAGAGCCGTTTCAATTTGCAGCAGTTCTCCGCCCACTTCCGTCCAGGCAAGACCTGTCACCACACCAATTTCATCATGTGCTTCCGCAATACCAAAACGATACTGTTTCACGCCCAATAAATCTTCCAAGTCTTCAGTTTGAACAGGAGCAACCTTATCTGTTTTGGATAACACAACCTTTTTGGCTATTTTCCTGCATATCTTGGCCAGCATGCGTTCCAGGCCACGAACTCCCGCCTCTTTGGTGTAATAGCGTATCACTTCCAGCAGTACATCATCAGCCAAAACCACCTGGTCTTCCGCTAAACCATGATTCCTGATTTGCTTGGGCAACAGATATTTTTTGGCAATCGCCAACTTTTCCTGCTCGGTATAGCCAGAAATCCGAATCACTTCCATCCTGTCCAAAAGCGGACCTGGAATATTCATGCTATTGGCAGTCGTCACAAACATTACGTCTGACAAATCGTAATCCACCTCCAAGTAATGATCATTAAAGGCGTTGTTTTGTTCCGGATCTAATACTTCCAGCAAAGCCGCCGAAGGATCACCCCTAAAATCGGCACCCATCTTGTCAATTTCATCCAAAAGAATCAGTGGGTTTTTTGTGCCTGCTTTTTTCATGGACTTGATGACCTTGCCTGGCATTGAGCCAATATATGTACGTCTGTGTCCACGAATTTCAGCCTCATCACGCACACCGCCCAAGCTCATACGCACAAACTTGCGCCGTGTCGCACGTGCAATGGATTTGGCCAGTGATGTTTTCCCCACACCTGGAGGGCCAACAAAGCAAAGAATAGGACCTTTGGCTTTTTTCACCAACTGCAATACCGCCAAATGCTCCAAAATTCGCTCCTTGACTTTATCCAAGCCAAAATGATCCGCGTCCAAAACTGCTTCCGCTGCTGCGAGATCACGACGGACGTGCGAACGCTTTTTCCAGGGCAAATCAACAAGCCAATCCAAATAACTTCGTAAGACCGTAGCCTCAGAACTCATAGGTGGCATCATTTTTAATTTCTTCAATTCAGATTTTGCTTTTTCTTTCGCTTCTTTCGATAAGCCAAGCGTTTCAACTTTTTTAGCCAGTTCCTCTAAGTCTGAATATGAATCTTCTTCACCCAGCTCTTTCTGAATCGCTTTCATTTGCTCAGACAGATAATATTCACGCTGGCTTTTCTCCATTTGCCGCTTCACCCGAGAGCGCACGCGTTTATCCACCTGCAACATGTCCATCTCTGCTTCCATCAGGGCAAACAGCTTTTCCAAACGCTCTATCACTGAGGTCATCTCAAGCAAGGCCTGCTTTTCTTCCACTTTAAGGCTGAGATGGGAAGCAATGGTATCAGCCAATCTATCCACACCTTCCACACCCGACACAGAAGCAAGCACTTCAGGCGCGATTTTTTTATTCAGCTTCGCATACGCTTCAAACTGATTGAGAACAGCCCTTGCGACCTGCTCCTGCTCGCGTTCATCCTCTTCAACTTCAGGCAACACTTCATAGCGCGCGCGCAAGCAGCTATCTTCGCTTAAATCATGCACACGCACACGCTCTTGCCCCTCAATCAACACTTTAATTGTGCCATCGGGCAACTTGAGCAACTGTAAAATATTACCCAAAGTACCAACGGGAAAAAGGCCTTCCAAGTTTGGCACATCTTCATCAGGGTTGCGTTGTGCCAACAAAATAATTTTCTTGCCTGTCGCCATCACCTCTTCTAATGCCGCCACCGACTTTTCCCGGCCAACAAACAGTGGCACAATCATGTGTGGAAACATCACAATATCACGCAGGGGCAAAACAGGTAAGGTCAAGATTTCATCACCTGATTCATTCGATGTTGAACGATCCATTTTAGCCAAAACAACACCTCGTTTAACTCATTTATTATATAATATTATAGACTATGCATAACGCTGGTGCTCCAGCTTTTCAAGCCCTGAATCAAAAAAAGCCCCACATGGTGGAGCTATCATTTGTTCTCACTCAACAAACACAACCCATCAACAAGCCTGCCTTTTAGGCGGCCTGCTCATCCTTCTCTGCCACAACAGGTACAAGTTCGGGCTTGGCATTGCCTTCAACCACATCTTTTGTAATCACACACCTGGCCGCATAGTCCAAAGCTGGCACATCATACATCACATCCAGCATCACTGATTCCATGATAGCACGCAAGCCACGCGCTCCCGTTTTGCGCTGGATAGCCTTATCCGCAATCGCCTCTAACGCTTCATCAGTAAATGAAAGTTCAACGTCATCATACTGAAGCAACGCGGCATACTGTTTCACCAGCGCGTTCTTCGGCTCAGTCAGAATTTTTAATAGCGCGTCTTTGTCCAGCTCATTTAATACCGCGACAGCTGGCAATCTACCTACAAGCTCTGGGATCAGACCAAATTTAATTAAATCTTCAGGCTCTACATCCTTAAGCCGCTCGCCAATATCAATGTCACCTTCCGCATTGACTGTTGCGCCAAAGCCAATAGAGCGTGTTTTGCCTCGTGCCTCAATAATTTTTTCCAAGCCCGCAAAAGCACCACCAAGAATAAATAAGATATTACTGGTATCCACTTGTGTAAATTCTTGTTGCGGATTTTTGCGCCCGCCTTGCGGTGCAACCGAGGCCACAGTACCCTCGATCAATTTCAATAACGCTTGCTGCACACCTTCACCCGATACATCACGGGTAATGGATGGCGAATCGGACTTGCGCGCCAGTTTATCCACTTCATCAATATATATAATACCACGCTGCGCGCTCTCAACATCACCATCTGCTGCCTGCAACAACTTCACAATAATATTATCCACATCCTCGCCCACATAACCTGCTTCAGTGAGTGTGGTTGCATCAGCAATGATAAAGGGTACTTCAAAAATGCGTGCCAGCGTTTGCGCAAGCAATGTTTTACCGCAACCCGTTGGCCCTAAAAGCAAAACATTACTTTTCGCGATTTCAACATCATCCTTTTCATTGTACGCCAAGCGCTTGTAATGGTTATACACGGCAACAGACAGCAAACGCTTGGGCTCTTCCTGCCCAATCACATAACCATCCAAAAAGGCCTTGATTTCATGGGGTTTGGGGAGACCTTTGTCTTGCCCTGATGAGATTTTGCTTTCTTCCTCAAGCTCTTCCTGTATAATGTCATTACAAAGCTCTATGCACTCATCGCAAATAAATACCGTGGGTCCTGCAATCAGCTTTTTCACATCATGCTGGCTTTTACCACAAAATGAACAAAACAGTGTTGAATCACCGCCTGATGACTGGCTTGATGAACCACTACCCTTTGAAGAAGAACTCATTTGACCTCACTTACAACTGCAGGCACATCTTCACGCGATGTCAGCACCTTATCAACAATACCATATTCACAAGCATCTGTTGCCGCCAAGAAGAAATCCCGCTCCACGTCATCCGCTATTTTTTCCAGGGGCTGCCCGGTATTTTCAGCCATCATTTGATTCAAGCTGTCTTTAAGCTTTAAAATCTCCTTGGCATGGATTTCAATATCCGTGGCTTGCCCCTGAAAGCCGCCTAACGGCTGATGAATCATAATTCTGGCATTGGGCAAGGCATAGCGTTTACCTTTAGCGCCTGCGGCCAGCAAGTGCGCCCCCATGGATGCCGCCTGCCCCACACAAAGCGTGGATACATCGCAACGGATATATTGCATGGTATCATAAATCGCCAACCCGGCCGTCACCACACCACCAGGGCTGTTGATATACAAATAAATATCCTTATCAGGACCTTCAGACTCCAAAAAGAGAAGCTGCGCGATAATCAGATTCGCCATATGGTCTTCAACCGGACCGTTCAAGAAGATAATACGCTCCTTTAACAGGCGTGAATAAATGTCGTAAGAGCGTTCGCCACGAGCCGTTTGCTCGACAACCATAGGTACTAAATTCATGATACTGCCTTATCCTGTTCCTTTTGCCATTCCGCCAATGTTTTTTGTGTTTTCTTGGTCTTGGCTTGGCTGACCACATGGTCAATACATTTTTGTTCCAACAAACGGTCTTTGAGCGCACCCATTTGCTCCTGATTTTCACGAATAAATCTCGCATAATCATCACGCATATGTTCAGGATACGCCGCAACCATTTCATCAACACCAGCATCAATTTCTTCATTCGTCAATGAAATATCAAACTTTTTGCGTACAGATTGCAACAAAACGGACAACTTCAAACCTCGTTCCGAACGCGCTCTCACCTCAGCCTTAAAGGCTTCATCTTGCAACATTTCATCGGTGGCTTCCATACCTTGCTGCTTCATATTCTGTACAACACGAGCTGTAGTCGCTTTCATATCTTCGGCAATCAGCGCTTCTGGCAAACTCATAGGGTGTGCAGCAAGCAAAGCATCCAATGCCGAATCGCGTGTCGCGCTTTTGCCTGCTTGCTCTGCTTCTTTGGCCAATCCCTGACGAATATCTTCCAGCATGGCCTTGGCATCATCAAAGTTTAACATTTTCGCCAGTGATTCATCATCTTCGGCTTTCACTGCCTTGGCCACACTTTTCACCGTAGTTTCAAAGCGCGCGTCCTTTCCAGCCAGGTTTGGCGCTTGATAACCTTCAGGGAAAGTCACCTCAATGGTGCATGTATCCCCTGCCTTTTTACCCACAAGCTGCTCTTCAAACCCTGGAATAAATCTCCCTTCACCAAGCACCAGCGCCACATCTTCACCTTTACCACCATCAAATGCTTCATCACCAATAAAGCCTTCAAAGTCGATATGCAACTGGTCGCCAATTTCCGCAGCTTTGCCATCTTCCACTTCATAGCTCACCTGCGATTTATACAAGCGTTCAAGCACGCCTTGCACATCCTCATCACTGACTGTCACTTCAACTTCTTCCACTTCCAACTGACTTAAATCTGTAAGCTCAACCTCGGGCCATGAAGACACTTTCAATGTAAACACAAAGGCATCATCAGGCTGCACCCTGGGCAGGGAAAGCTCGGGTTGCAGCGCGGGTATCAAGCCTGAATCTTCAATCGCTGCCACATAATACTGCTGTAACAGTTGAGAAACGGTATCTTCATGAATTTTGGGGCCAAACTGCTTGTCAATCACATGGCCAGGTGCTTTGCCTGGACGAAAACCAGGAAGATTGACTTGCCCCGCAAGCTTCTTTTTCTCTTCAGCATAAACACGATCATATTCTGCCTTGGGAAGCTTGACTTCCACTTCATGTTCATTTTCACCAAGTTTTTTGACTGCCGTCTGGATCATGTTTGCCTCCGAAAAATAAAAAAATAATGCGCCTCTTATGATAGAAAGCGCATTGACATGTATGGTACGAGGGGGGGGAGTCGAACCCCCACGCCGTAAGACACTGGAACCTAAATCCAGCGCGTCTACCAGTTCCGCCACCCTCGCCTATGTTAAGCCAGGCCGTCATATCGCCCAGCAGGTGGCGCACTATGCCACGATAAATGACCAAATCAATGAAAAATCATGCTTACTGCACCCCATCGCTATGCAGCATGTGCAAAACCTAATCAAATGGTTTAGCTTTCTGCTTATAAGCTCGGGGAAGGGTGAAGACAAATGACAAAAAAACATGCTTTTATTTTAGGTGCCACACTTTTATTGTCTTTGGCTGGTTGCGCCACCAATCCTGTAACAGGTGAGCGTGAATTAAGCCTGGTCAGCACGGAAAAAGAGCTGGCAATTGGCGCGCAACAATATGAGCCCGCCCGCCAATCCCAAGGCGGAGATTTTATTCTCGACCCCACACTCACAGCTTATATCTCTGAAGTGGGCAACCGGCTTGCCGCAGTCAGTGATCGTAAACTTCCTTATGAATTTAAAATTATCAATAGCTCCGTGCCCAACGCATGGGCGCTTCCTGGCGGTAAAATCGCCGTCAATCGTGGCTTGCTCACCTATCTTCATAATGAGGCCGAACTTGCCGCTGTATTAGGTCATGAAATTGTGCATGCCGCGGCCAAACATGCCGTGCGGCAAATATCGCGAGGCATGCTGCTGCAAACTGGCGTTGTGGCTGCTGTGGTCGGCGCACAAAACTCGGGGTATGGCAACCTGGCACAAATGGGTGCTGGGCTTGCCGCGCAACTTTTGAGCACCAAATATGGACGTGACGCGGAGCGTGAAGCCGACCATTATGGCATGATTTATATGTCCAGAGCAGGTTACGACCCTCAAGGCGCAGTGGAACTGCAACGCACCTTTGTCAAACTTTCCGCGGGACGCAATCAGGATTGGTTAAGCGGCATGTTTGCTAGCCACCCCGCCTCGGAAGAACGTGTGCAAAACAATCTGAACATGCTTCAAAAGCTACCTCAAGGTGGTGAAGTAGGTGCTGCACGCTACAAAAGTAAACTCTATTATCTTAACACCATTAAACCTGCTTACGATGCCTATGACAAAGGCCGCAAAGCTTTGGCTAAGAAGGATGTCGCGGCTGCAGAAAAGTTTGCCAAACAAGCCATCAACATCGAACCCAAAGAAGCTTTGTTTTATGACTTGGCGGGTGACATTGCGCTCAGCAACAAGCAGCCACAATTAGCGCTCGAGCAATATGGCAAGGCTATCTCTTTAAACCCTGGCTTCTTCTATGCTTACCTGATGCGCGGGCAAGTTGAATACCAGCTCAAGCAAAATCAAAAGGCCAAAGCAGACCTTGAAAAAAGTTTAACCATGTTACCCACAGGCAATGCATATTTGGTCTTGGGGCATATTGCCAAAGCCGAGCAAGACATTGCTAAAGCTAAATCATATTATGCCAAGGTTGCCAGCAACAAAAGTAAAGTCGGCATCGCGGCATACACCGCCCTACTTGAGCTAGACCTGCAAGAGCATCCCAACAAATACTTAAAAATGCGCTTGGGCAAAAGCAATCAAGGTGGCCTTGCTGTAGAAATCGCTAACCCTACCCCGAAAGACATTGGCGGCTTGCAAGTGTTGATTCAATTGGCTGATGTCTCTGGCAATCCGCGGCGCATTCAACGCAGCCTTGGAGGCAGCGTAGCCGCAGGCAAAAAGCGTGTTTTTGATTTAGGCTTGCAAGGTTTAAGCGACCAACAGCTTCAGTCACTGAAAGGCAAGATCATTGCCGCGCGTTTGGTCAACTAGAGCCTGTTTATGCCCAATTTATTGACACTTACAGAACTCAAACATCATTATTCTTACTTTTAAGGTTTGGCGTATCAAATGAATACCACTAAATTATCGAGCAAAGGGCAGGTCATTATCCCTAAACCTCTTAGAACTTCTCACCACTGGGAAGCAGGGCAAGAACTCATTATACATAGACCTTGGCGATAGTATCCTGCTTAAGCCTAAAACCCCATTTGATAACACCAACATTACTAAGGTTGCTTCTTGTTTGAGGTATAAAGGCAAAGCCAAATCAATTGATGACATGACTGCTGCCATTCAACAAGGCATGAAGGATAGGTATTAATGATTGCTGTTGATACAAACATCATCATTCGCTTCCTCACTCATGATGATACCAAACAATACAAAAAAGCCTTTTCAATTTTCAGTACTCAAGATGTTTTCATTTCTGACACTGTGATTCTGGAGACTGAATGGGTTTTGAGATATGCTTATGAAGAACCCTAACCAACATATTTTTCAATATCCATAAAAGTAGTCTTGTATAACAGCCAATTTGTTAAAATGGTAACATCACTACACCATGTTTGGTCAACCAAAGCTTGATAACAGAAAACGAGTCATGACTGAATACTTTCCATTCCCACAAGTAGAATCACTGCCAATAAAGAGCCTATCAAACCGCCTGTTAAAACGGTAATAATAATCCACTCTCCACTTTGGTGCGAGTGGTGGAACCTGTCACATATTCTTTTACCCACCCCTGCAACACCAGATGCAAGACACCCGAATACCAGCTGACCCAATACTGAATAGTCCGAAGCCATGAAAACACCAGCCATACCAATCACGACACCCGCAACCATGTACTTGTGCTTATTCTTTGTCCCTTGAGGGTTCATATTTGAAAGCGTAATGACTTTACTTCAGAACATCAATAATTCGGCTGCGATAGGATATATGGCACGCCATACACGCACCCAACATTTGTGACTGTTTGGCAATCACCGTTTTCATATCTTTGGCTTTCGCCGCTTTCTCGATATCCAGTGCAAGATGATGAACTTTATCATCCATAGCCTTAAAGCCTTTCATCTCGGAGCGCAAGTTTGCCATCAATTTCATTTTTGTAGTCAGAGATGGTGTATCATGAAACGCAATGGCATGTGCCGCGACCGCTACGGCATCCAGGTCTTCTTTCAAAATTGCCTCGTCAACGGCCGCGTAATCCATGCCCAACTGTTGCATAATCGCTTTGAGGGAGCCTTCTTTAGCCGTGATACTGGTATTGCGAGGGCCTGCGTGTTTCACCTTGGGTTTGTCTGCAGAAGGTGAGCACATTGCGTCATATTTCTTCTGATGCTTTTGATACAACTTCATCTTGCCTTCAGCCTTAAAACGCTCTGCTGCGCGTTTCCAGTGATTGCAAGGTGGTGAAAACGTTTCATCATGGATATAAGCCGCTATCTTGCGTACATCTTCTTCTGCAAAGCCCATCTCGGGCATTAAACCCAGCATTTTCACGGGCTCTTTCAACAATGCCTTATCCCTAGCAGGGTGCATAACAAAGGATGTTACCCTATCCACAAAGGAGGCCTTGTCCTTGGCTACCATCTTGTATTTCATTTGCACCATAAACATCGGTGGCGCTTGCGCAGGCTCAAGCTCCGCATTATGACACACCAAACAGTTTTCCTGGAACAATTTTTTACCTTCTGCAAAGGACTTATCCGCCGCTTGTGCTTGCGAAACCATGGCAACACTTGCTACAGCTAACATCAAAACCTTTTTCATATCATTTCTCCATTATTTTTATTTGTTTCATACCTTTATGAAGCAACCCTTAAAATGTATATTCAATTTCCGTGTAAACCCTGTCGTTGCTATCAAACTGACCAAAAAAGTCAGTGGCATCACCAGAAAACAAATCAACTCCAACACGCCCAACCACAGCATCACTAAACTCATACGAGACTTTAGGGCGAATCATGGTGCTGCCATCCGACCAACTCACCAGGGCAATCATTTCAGGTTTAAGCTTGTCATTCATGTAATCCGTGGATGCGGATAATGTGACAAACCCTGAGTTTTCTTTTTCAATCATCGTATTATCCCAGTTTTGAACATGACGTACAAACACCTGCCCACTGATAAACCAGTTGTTCGCATTATGATCCAGCCCTAACGCCATATTCCATGTGACAGCATCCATCGGGGCAACACTTGTGGTGACAATCTCATGAACATTGACAGCCATTTCCGTGCGTACCACCCAGGCACCAAAGGCATTGGACGCAGAGCCACCAATGGTTTGCATACGCTGATACACAGGGGTCAGTGTAAGCACGCCCGGGCGAATACTTTTCTGAATTGCAGGCGTATCTTTCCAGCCATCAAAGTAGTTGATGGAGACATCCCAACCATCCAGATTGCTGCGCCATGCTAGGCCATATTCGGCATCAGAAACACCAAAGCCAGGCTTATTGCCTTGCCCAATCTGCAAGCTCATACCCGAAGGTGGTACAGGCATGGCATAAGCCCAACGCGAACCGGATGGCGCAAACTCGGCTGTTTTGGCATCGGGGATAAACAAGAATTCAAATTCATGTTCACTATCACCCAAATACGCGTAATAATTCAAGCGCATCGCCAGCACACCCATACGCGAATCCAGAAAGTCATCCAGCAAAAACTCCTGCATATTCAACGGATTTACAATATCAAGCAAACGTAACCCATCAGTTTTACCCCAGACAATTTGCTGCTGCCCTATACGCAAATCATAATCATCTGCGGCATACAAAAAGTATGCTTCTTTGGCCTCCGCGTAAGTGCGATAATAATCCTGAATAGCGGGTGTATAATCCGTGATATTGGCGGTTTCAATATCTGTTGCCGCGTCGTACCAGCCTAAAAAGCGACTACGAAACTCCCACCTGTCACTAAGTATGGCTTCAGGCTTCAAGTCCAAACGGTTTTGCATTTTATCCAGCCGCTTTTCGCCCGCGATAAAATATGCGGTCTCGTTTTTCACGGCCCCATGCACTGTCATTTCAACGGCATGAGCTGACGTTACGCCAATCAAGCCTAGCCCTATCCATAAAGCCCAATAGTTCATACTTTGCCTCATACCTTAATTTTATCCTTACCCAAACCAAGCAATACGGGAAACAAGTAAACTGTAGCCATATAACAAATCACCATGGTCGCGGCAATCAACGCGCCCAGCTTCATTTGCGGATACAAATTTGCCGTCAACAAGACCAAAAAGCCTCCTACCACCACAATGGTATTGAATAAAATGGCATGCCCCACACTACGATTGGTGTTGATAACACTTTCTTCATACGAATGGTTGGCCACACTTTCTTCATGATACCTGTGCAAGTAGTGAATGGCGAAGTCCACACCTATCCCCAATGCCATCGAACCTGTGAGGGCTGTTGCCAAATCCAGAGGAACACCAATATTACCCATGGTTCCGTAGTTGACTGTAACCGCCAGTGTAACCGGAATCATGGCAATCACCGCAATCAGAAGGCGCTTGAACATCACCAGACACAATAGGAAAATCGCAAATACGGATAGTGCCAATGAGGTTACCTGACCATCAATAATCATGTTGGCCAAAGCATCCAGCGTGTAGCCTGTACCTGCCCACTTGACAGTGTAACCCTCTGATTCCGGAAACCAGGCTGCCGTTTTATCCTGCAACCTCTCCAATATCTTCGCCACCGCTTCCGTGCTGTCACTTTTCATGTTGATGACCACATGCGCCTCTCGATAGTCACTGGTCATAAACTTCTCAAAGTCATCGGGTGAGCCCGAGAATGAATAAAGCAGCAAGTATTGCGCTGCCAAATTCGAAGAGTCAGGCACACGATAATATTCAGGGTTATCCTCATTGAGTGCCTTGTTCATGATCATCAGAAACTCGGCAATGGATGATGTGTCCCCCACCAGAGGATCTTTTTCAATCTCGGTTTGCAAATCAACAATCTTTTGCAGGAACTCAGGCTCTAACAAGCCGTTTTCCCTACCTGTATCAATCATGATGTCCAGGCTTGTTGTACCCGCGAAATGCTGATTCAACACTTCATCCGCGTGACGAATCGGGTCATCAGGCTTAAATTGCGCCACCATGGACGCGTCAACCGTAATATGTGTCGCGCCATACAAGGAAATCGCAACCAGCACCACAAAAAATGCTATAATACGCTTGGGGTATTCAAGAATCACCTTGCTCGACCAGTCCACGTAATCACTGAACATGGGTTTTTTATCGGCATGCCCATCTTTTTCAGGCAAGACCATCAATGCCGCGGGCAGCAATGTCAGCGTGATAATCAAGGCATAGGCAATACCCACTGTCGCGAAAATGCCAAACTCCTGAATGGGAGGCAAATCAGAAGTCAGCATGGACAAAAAGCCAGCGCCTGTAGTCACCGAAGTCATCACCATGGGCTTCCATAGCTCGTGCATCACCTCAATAATGCGCTCCTTGCGATGCGCATATTCCGAGAAGTGCGCCAGTAATCTCTCCCGACTTAAAAAGTGAACCGCATCAGCAATACCAATGGCCATAATCAAAATCGGTAACATGGTAGTAATGGTATAAATATTATAACCCAAAGCAGCCATCGTACCCACCGTCCACACTTCCGCGATTAAAACAGTAAGCAAAGGCAGCACCACACCTCGAGGAGAACGGAAAGATACATACAAAAGCAAAATAAGAAGTGCGACAATAATAGGCTGCATACGTGTCATTTCTTCAGGCATATACACGCCAAACACACCCTCAATCACAGGACGACCAGAAATAAAAAATTCCTCATGCCCTCCCCGTGCTTTAAGCTCATCCACCTTGCCTTTAACCAGGTCATAAATCTCGGCATAGGTCTCCCGCGCGTTGGGTTGCGGGCGCACGGCAAGCACCGTACCTACCCCATCTGCGGAAACAATCACATCTTCATAAATACCAAACTCATGCATCCGCTGCTTAAGGTGGTCAATTTCTTCTTGAGTTTCAGGCACATCCTCCATAAAAGGCTCCACATCCAGGCCAGAAGCCGAGCCGCGAATATCCTTGATGGTTGCAAGCGATAACAAGTCATTTAATGAAAGTGTGCGTAACAGCGGCTGCTCACCCAGCCAGTCTGTCAACTCTTTGACCAAGGCCAGGGTATGCTGGTTATACACGCCCTCTTCCTTGTTCAGAATACCGATAATCACCAGGTCACTACTGCCAAACTTTTCATCCAGTACCTGCTTGTTGACGTAGGCATCACTGTGTTTGGGCAACATGGCATCAGTATCCGTTTCAATATGAACAAAGCGCATGGCATTAAGTGCGACCGCGGTTATCAGCGCCAACACCAGCAATACGGATTTCGGGCGTTCAAGTATCCAGGTAAACAGTTTATTCATCATATAAGCCCTTATTTACCACGATAGCCGCGTTTAATCATGCGCTCAGTAAACAAGCGGTCAGACAAACCCGTGTTGTATTGATGGTCAGAGAAAATAAGCTCTGTTTTATGCTTGGTTTGCACATTGGTCATGACACCACCTGTTGCCGTCCAAATCCCATCAATTTGCTTAATACCTGTAGAAACCAGATGTTTCAGCTCTTTACCCTTTCTGTCCCAGAAATCGACCTTGATATACATATCAATATCCTTACGCACATAATAACGCACTTTGGAATAGCCCAAGTCCTTTTTCAGCGCTTTGGTTTTAGGTTCGGCATCCACCACCCAAACATCCACACCGTCCACCTTGTCAGAGCCTGTCAGTGTCCAGATATAATCGCCCAACTCGGGAGTTTGCTTGATATCCTCAAAGGTGAAATCCGTACCCATAAAATAATCGCCACGATCAGAAGAGGAAATACGACGTACCTTTTTCAGCGCGGGCAAATACAACCACTGATCATCCTCTTTGGATTCATCCGCATAGTCCCAGGTTAGCATGGCGGTATCCCGAACATTGGCCGGCGATAAAAAGAAGGATACCGTTTTACTATCCAGACCATAGTCCTTGCGAAAGGAAATTAGTTCCCGTTCACGCACATTGCCTCGCTTGTCAATCAAACGCTGCTTCATTTTTTGAATCAAATCATCGCCATCATCCCGTGCTTCCACACGTTTCATCACTTCCAGACCTGTTGGCTCCGCGTAAACCGCAGGTGCGGCCAACAAGGCTATCAAACCTATCGATAATATACTTTTGTTCATATGTCACTCCTTTGATGTTGAAAAACTTTGTATGATAGTAATGTAATCACTGCCCAGACCACTGTTCGCAATGTCATGGCAGCAATGGTTCGGGTTTCATAGGCAATATCAGCAATGTATATGCTTAAGCCCAAAGCCAGAAATACGGTCATGATACCGAGCAGAATGGCTGCTGATGCATAGACCGCCCACGGCTGTCGCATATACAAGGCAATCCCCACAATCATATAGAAAAAGCCAGACACAAAATTAAACCACAACACAAACGGCACATAATTGCCTGCCGCAATGCGCGCCTCTTCACTCCAGAACAGCACATCTCCACCTGATTTGATGGTTAATGCGCCAAACAACAGTGCCACGGTCGCAATCACCAGGCGCACCACATTGCATTTTTTTGTTGTTTGATCTGTCATAGCTTTCATCTCCTTGCGTTTATTTTTCTTCTTCTCTTAATGCCATCAAATACAACATCACTTTTCGCAGCACCTGAATGGTGATATCCTTATTCTGCCGGGAAATATCCTTGATAAGCTCTTTTTGAAAATCTCTGGCCAACGGAAAGGCAATATCCAGCATATCCTTACCCTTGGGTGTAATACTGATATTAAACCGTCTTCTGTCTTCCGCGTTGGGAATACGCTCAATCAGTCCTTTTTTAACCAAACCGTCCAGTCGCCTGGTCACGGTTGTTTTATCCCGCATCATCAACGATACAATCTCGGTCTGGCTTAAGGTGCCGTTGTTAAACAGACGGAATAAAATGGCAAAGTCCTGCGCTACAATAGGTAAACCTGCCTTGGCAAAACGTTTTTCAATTTCCTCTGTCATCAAATATGACACCCGATTCACATGAAAGCCAAAAGCCTGCTCCAGCTGAAATGTGGTTAAATCATCCATATTTGTCTCTCCTTGCGGCGAATCGTAATCCATTTAGTTGTATAAGTCAACTATTGTGTAACACAACTAAAGTATTGGAGATGATAAGCATAAATTATAGCCATGACAAAAGCCTTGATATTCGTTATCCTGCGCAGCCTTTTGAAACAAGAGAAAGCATGAAAAGTTTTTTACATTGGAGCTGCTGATGACGCAAATGCCGAAAAAGCAAGGATTATACGACCCGCGACACGAACACGATGCCTGTGGCGTGGGTTTTGTCGCACACATCAAAAATGAAAAAAGCCATGATATTATCGAGAAAGGGTTGGAGATTCTTCTTCGTCTGACCCATCGTGGCGCGGCAGGCGCTGACCCCAGAGAAGGTGATGGCGCGGGTATCTTGATTCAGATTCCTGATGATTTCTTTCAGGCTGTGGCTTCCGATTCAGATATTAAGCTTCCTGCTGCTGGAGAGTATGGCGTAGGCATGATGTTCCTGCCACAAGATGACGCGCATCGCGCTACTTGCGAACAAATCATTGAAGATACCATTGCTGCTGAAGGGCAAACTTTATTGGGTTGGCGTGATGTACCTGTGGACGCGACCCTGGCGGACTTGCCAGAAAGTGTACTGGCCTGCGAGCCTGTCACCCGACAGGTCTTTATTGGTCGAGGCTCTGACTGCGCTGACCAACAAGCCTTTGAGCGCAAGCTGTTTGTCATTCGTAAAATCCTTGAAAATGCCATTGCCGACAAAGCGTTTGATGACAAGGCCAGGTTTTATGTCAATTCATTATCCAGTCGTACCATTGTTTACAAGGGCATGTTTTTGTCGCATCAGGTCGGCGCATATTTTACCGACTTGCGCGATGCTCGCCTGAAATCCGCGCTGGCATTGGTGCATCAACGCTTCTCCACCAACACTTTTCCGTCATGGGAATTGGCGCACCCTTTCCGCATGGTGGCACACAATGGTGAAATCAACACGGTACGCGGCAATATCAACTGGATGAACGCGCGCCGCCATTCCATGAAATCCAAATATCTGGGTGATGACCTTGATAAAGTTTGGCCACTGATTCCCGAAGGGCAATCCGACACCGCCTGCTTTGACAACGCCTTGGAACTACTGGTCATGGGTGGCTATTCGTTGACACACGCAGCCATGCTACTGATTCCTGAAGCCTGGGCAGGCAATAGTGCCATGGATACCAAACGCAAGGCATTTTATGAACACCATGCAGCATTGATGGAGCCCTGGGATGGCCCTGCTGCCGTAGCCTTTACGGATGGCATACAAATTGGCGCAACACTGGATCGCAATGGTTTGCGCCCTGCTCGCTACCTGATTACCGATGATGATTTGGTGGTCATGGCATCTGAAATGGGTGTGCTGGATATCCCTGAAGAGAAAATCATCAAAAAATGGCGCTTGCAACCAGGCAAAATGTTTTTGATTGATTTGGAACAAGGTCAAATCATTGACGATGAAACCATCAAGCATGAACTTGCCACGGCAAGAGACTACGAGAAAATTTTAGCCGAAACACAAATTCAAATTGAAGACCTGGATATTGATGTGGATGTGGCGCAACCTGAGCATGAAACACTGCTCAACAAGCAGCAGGCTTTTGGCTACACCAAGGAAAACCTGAAATTTCTGATGGCACCCATGGCAGAAGCAGGTATGGAAGCGGTGGGCTCCATGGGCAACGACACACCACATGCCGTGTTGTCCAACCGAGCCAAACCTTTATACAACTATTTCCGTCAACTCTTTGCTCAGGTCACCAACCCCCCCATTGACCCCATTCGTGAGGAAATGGTGATGAGCCTGACATCCATCATCGGCCCCAATCCCAACCTGTTGGGTCTGGGAGATGAAGAGCCCGGCTTGCGTCTGGAAGTCCATCAACCCATTCTAAGCAACAAGGATTTGGAAAAAATTCGCCATATCCATGAAGCAACGGATGGCAAGTTCCGCACCGTCACCTTATCCATGTGCTACCCTGCGGATTCAGGTGCTTCGGGCATGGAAGTTGCCGTTGAGAATTTATGCAAACAAGCTGAACGAGCGGTACTGGACCAGTTCAATATCATCATTTTGAGTGACCGTGATATGGATGAGCAGCATATCCCTATCCCTGCCTTGCTTGCCACTTCAGCTGTACACCAACACTTGATTCGTGAAGGTTTGCGCGTGGAAACAGGGCTTGTGGTAGAAACGGGTTCAGCTCGCGAAACCCAGCATTTTGCAACCCTTGCTGGTTTTGGCGCAGAAGCTGTAAACCCATATTTGGCATTTGAAACCTTGATTGATATGCGCAAATGCGGTCATCTGCCCGATGATTTGGATGATGACACATTGATTGCCAACTTTATCAAAGCCATTGATAAAGGCTTGCTAAAAGTGATGTCAAAAATGGGCATTTCCACCTATCAGTCTTATTGTGGCGCGCAAATTTTTGAGGCTTTTGGCCTTTCATCTGAATTCGTTGATAAATACTTTACAGGCACAGCCACGCAAATTGAAGGCATTGGTTTGGATGAGGTGGCCAAAGAAGCTGTGATGCGCCATCAACTGGCCTATGGCAACTCCATGATTCACAAAAAGATGTTGGATGTGGGTGGAGAATACGAATGGCGTGTGCGTGGCGAGCAACATCTACTCACGCCTGATGCCATTGCCAAGCTGCAACATGCGGTTCGCACCAATAATTATGCTTTATATAAAGAGTATGCAGAGATAATTAACAACCAGAAAGGCAGGCTGATTACGCTACGCAGCCTGTTTAAGTTTCATCAGGGGAAACCTATCCCGCTTGATGAAGTTGAGCCTGCCACCAGCATTGTTAAACGCTTTGCTACGGGAGCCATGTCATTCGGTTCGATTTCACATGAAGCGCATAGCACACTGGCAATTGCCATGAACCGTTTGGGTGGTAAGTCCAACACGGGTGAAGGTGGTGAAGAGGTTGAACGCTTTAAGCCTCTACCCAATGGCGATTCTATGCGCTCTGCGATTAAACAAGTCGCATCGGGGCGTTTTGGTGTAACCACTGAATATTTGGCAAATGCCGATCAAATTCAAATCAAGATGGCGCAAGGCGCGAAACCTGGTGAAGGTGGGCAATTGCCTGGTCATAAAGTGGATGAGCGTATTGGTAAAGTGCGCCATTCCACACCAGGCGTGGGATTGATTTCTCCCCCACCCCATCATGATATTTATTCCATTGAAGATTTAGCGCAATTGATTTTCGATTTGAAAAACACCAATACGGATGCTGATATTTCCGTGAAACTGGTCTCTGAAATTGGTGTGGGTACTGTAGCGGCTGGTGTGGTTAAAGCGCATGCTGACCATGTGGTGATTGCAGGCCACGATGGTGGCACGGGTGCATCACCGCTTACATCCATCAAGTATGCGGGCTCAGCATGGGAAGTGGGCCTGGCTGAAACCCAGCAAACATTATTGCTGAACCGCTTGCGCAGCCGCACACGCTTGCAAGCTGATGGACAAATGCGTACAGGCCGTGATGTTGTTATCGCCGCATTATTAGGTGCTGATGAAGTGGCCTTTGGTACGATTGCATTGGTCGCGGAAGGTTGTGTGATGATGCGCAAATGTCATTTGAACACCTGCCCTGTCGGCGTGGCCACACAAGATGCTGAACTGCGCAAAAACTTCGTGGGTAAGCCTGAAGATGTGGTAAACTACTTTATGTATGTGGCTGAGGAAACCCGCGAAATCATGGCAGAATTAGGTTTTAGGACTTTTGATGAAATGATTGGTCGTGTGGATATGCTGGATACCAATGACGCGATTCGTCATTGGAAATCGCAAGGCATTGATTTGACACCTGTATTCAAACAAGTGCAATCTGAAGATACACCCCATCATGCCATCGCTCAAGATCATGGTTTAGACAAATTGATTGATCATCAATTGATTGCAGAAGCGCAGCCCGCGTTAGATAATCAAACGCCTGTCACTATCGATATCAATATCTGCAATGTGGATAGAAGCTTTGGCACCATGCTTTCAGGCAAAGTAGCCAAAAAATATGGCCATGCTGGTTTGCCGGAAGATACCATTGTCATCAACGCCAAAGGTACGGCAGGCCAATCGCTTGGCGCGTGGCTGGCACACGGGGTGAGCATTCACCTTGTGGGTGTGGGCAATGATTATGTGGGTAAAGGTTTGTCTGGTGGCCGTATCAGTATTCAGCTTCCCGAAGAAGCGCCCATCAAGGCTGAAGAAAACAGTATTGTAGGCAACACGGTATTGTTTGGCGCGATTGCTGGTGAAGCTTATTTCAATGGTATTGCGGGTGAGCGTTTTGCCGTGCGCAATTCGGGTGCCACAGCCGTGGTTGAAGGCGTGGGCGATCATGGCTGCGAATATATGACAGGTGGTACAGTGGCCATTCTTGGCGAAACTGGGCGCAACTTTGCAGCAGGCATGTCTGGCGGCATAGCATTTGTTTATGACATCACAGGCGATTTCAAAAACCGCTGCAATACGGCACAGGTTGAATTAGAAGAAATCCAAGGCACAGCCTCCACGGCTCACGCGGCTGAATCGCTAAATATCCAGCACAGCCTGGATCAAAATGACGCCCAAATCTTGTTGAATATGATTTCACGCCATGTGCATTATACCAACTCCGCGCGTGGCAAAGAAATTTTGGATCATTGGGAAACCTCACTGGCTAAGTTTGTGAAAGTGATGCCTGTGGACTACAAGCGCGCGCTTGCTAAGCGCAATACTAAATCTCAAGCTAAGGAGGCTACGCATGGGTAAGCCAACAGGTTTCAAGGAATTTGAACGCCAAAACCTCACTTACGCGCCCGTTGAAGAGCGAGTAACGCATTTCAAAGAATTCGCAAAGCTTCCCGCCGAGGACGACCTAAAAATACAAGGCGCGCGTTGCATGGATTGCGGCATTCCATTTTGTCACAATGGTTGCCCAGTGAACAATATCA
>CAZLES010000004.1:0-20865 GCA_964558615.1 uncultured Zetaproteobacteria bacterium | reverse complement strand
CGTCCAGTAAAAGCCTCTAAACTTTCATCTTCATCCTTAGATATCGGTTCGCCAATCACCACAACACCTTTAGCAAAGGGTTTGGGAATATAAAATTTATCCCAAGAGGATAAGCGTTTAAAGCGGCTACTAGCATAACATACGGGGACAACAGGCAAACCAGATTTGATGCTGATTTGCGCTATACCAGGCTTGACTTGTTCGGCAGGGCCTTGGGGGCCGTCTGGTGTGATGCCGGGCGATAATCCTTGCTTGGCTTGGCGAATCACGTCTAGCAATACTTTAGCACCACCTTTGCTTGATGAGCCCCTTGAGGCAATCAAACCAAATTTAGCAAATACAGCCGCAATTAATTCGCCATCTCTATGGTCTGAAATCACCAAAGGGCCTTGCCACTTGCCAAGCAAAAAAGGCATCATCAAAAGGCGAGCATGCCAACAACTGATAATGCAGGGTGTATTTTCAGGGCGAACAGCTGAGCCAATATATTGCCAGCGAACAGAGATGCGCAAAAACCGTATGATATGGCTAACAAGAAAAACAATGCAATGGTCTTTAATGCTCATAAAGAAGGATTAATCACCAAATTGAAGCTCGTACAATTCAGCGTAAATACCACCTTGCTCAAGCAAGGCATCATGTGAACCTGTTTGTACAATTTTACCTTCATCAAGCACGACAATTTTATCAGCATTGCGAATGGTGGATAAACGATGCGCAATCACAACCGCAGTACGCCCTTGCATCAGCTTATCAATAGCTTGTTGCACCAAACGCTCAGATTCCGTATCCAAGCTGCTTGTTGCCTCATCCAACACCAGAATCGGCGCATTCTTTAATAATGCCCGAGCCAAACTTAAACGCTGGCGTTGTCCGCCTGATAAAATCACGCCACGTTCGCCCACCAATGTATGATAGCCTTGCGGTAGTTTTTCAATAAATTCATGCGCATTGGCAATTTTGGCAATCTCAATCACCTGATCAAGGTCAATATTTTCATGTCCATAAGCGATATTGTGTAATACGGTGTCATTAAAAAGTACAACCTCTTGGGTAACCAAGGCCATGTGCGCTCTTAAATCAGCTTGGGTGACATCACGAATATCACAGTCATCAATGCGAATGCTTCCTTGGCTTGGATCCATAAAACGCAAAATCATATTGGCCAAGGTTGTTTTACCAGCGCCACTGCGCCCAACAAGAGCAACCACTTCACCTTTTTTAATGGTTAAGTTGATGTTTTGTAGCACAGGTTTTTCAGCTTGAGGATAGGTTAGGCTAACAGCATCAAATGTGATGTTTTGCTGAAAAGATGGCATGGGTTTGGGTTTTTCTGGGTCTTGAATATCTACAGGCGCATCCAAGATTTCAAAAATACGCTCTGCCGCTGCCAAGCCTTGCTGAACTTCATTATTGGCTCGGGATAAGCGGCGAACTGGGTCATACAACATCAACAAAGACACAATAAATGCCATCAGCATACCCGCAGTGGCCTCACCATCAGCAACCCTTAAACCACCATACAATAAAATCCCTGCCACACCTAAACCTGCCACCATTTCCATCACGGGGAAGGAAAGCGCTTGCACTTTCATGGCTTTGACTTGGTGCTTCATAAATTCTTTGGTGATGGTTTTGAAGCGTTTGCGCTCATAATTTTCCATGCCAAACGCTTTGACCACACGGATGCCGCCAATGGTTTCTTCCACCAAGCTGGACATATTACCCATGGATACTTGCCCATCGTAGCTGGCTTGGCGCATGCGTTGACCAAAGCGAACCAGTGGATACACCATAATAGGGAATACAATGAGCGCCAATAGGGCGAGCACCCAATCTTGAGAAAAGATAACCCCGAGCAAAAAGATAATAGACATCACATCGCGCATCAGTGATGTCACGGTGGTGCTCACCGCAGATTGAAGTAAGGTTACATCATAGGTGATGCGACCAAGCATTTCGCCTGTTTTGCGATGAGAAAAAAAGCTTAAAGATTGGCTGGTGAGATGTTCATACAATTGCTTACGAATATCGTAGATAATGCGTTGCCCAATATATGCCATGATAGAGGCTTGACCATAAAAGGCCGTGCCCTTGATGATGTATAAAATGATAATGCCAACGGGCATCATATAAATATAGGTCTTATTTTTGCCTGATAATACTTCATCTAACATCGGGCGCATGGCCCAAGCCAAAGCTGCAGTGCACGCTGCAAGAATAATCATGCAAATAACAGCAATGATAAGCTTGCCTTTATACGGCATTAAAAATTGTAATAATCTACGATACATATGATTCCTAAGTTTAAGACTGGGGTAAGCGCAAGCGCTGCCCAACTTTTAGCGCTTGTTGCTTCAAACCATTAAGCTTTAAGATGCTGGACACAGATACACCATAGGTTTTGGCGATGCTCCATAAGCTTTCGCCACGGTGTACCGTGTGTATGCGTTGCTCATGTTTTTTTAACCTGCCCAAACGGGTAAAATAGGTTTTCGTGGCATTAAACATCGCTTTGGCCAAGTTTTGCTGATGGGATGGGGTATTGAGCAAACGCTCACGTTCTGGGTTTGAGATATAATCCACTTCTACCAATACGCTGGGTATTTCTAACGCCGTAAGCACGGCGAAACGCGCATGTTTGGGTTTGCCATATTTCACAGGAAAACCATTTTTTAATTGCCCTAAAACAAGGTTTGCAAACATTTCAGAGCTATCCAGACCATCACGCTTGGCCATATCGCCCAAGATATTGCGAATAAAAGGGTCACTCACTTCTTGCTCAGGCATCACACCACCCACCAAGTCCGAAGCATTTTCCTTGGCAGCTAGAGCTGCTGCAACGCGGTCAGGAGTTGCACCTGATTCAGATAAGGTATAAACACTTGCGCCTTTCACATGATGCTGCTTTACCGAGTCAGCATGAATGCTTATCATCATATCAGCGCCAGCAGCGCGCACTTTTTTAACGCGATTTCTGAGTTTTACAAAATAATCGCCTTTACGAATAAGCACAGCTTTCATACCCGGTTGTGCATCAATAAGTTTGGCTAAAGCTTTGGCAATGCCCAAAGTGATTTTTTTCTCGTATAATTTGTGGGGGCCAATTGCACCAGGGTCTTCACCACCATGACCCGCATCCACGGCAATAATAATATCGTGTTGCTTGATTTTGGGCTGTTGCTGTTTGCTTTTAACCACTTGCTTTTGCTTGGGCATCAAATCAATCACCAAACGATTGGGTTTACCATTGCCTTTTTTCAGCAAGAAAGAGCGCGGGGATACCCCATCTTTAACATCAAGCACGATACGCGTGGTTCCGCTGCGTTGCTTGCCATGACGAATAGATAACAAGACAGGGTCAGGCAACTCAAGCTTGGATGTTTTCGCATTCATGCGGGTTTTTTTAAGGTCGAGCACGATGCGTTCAGGGTTGTGCAAACGAAACAATTCATAATTTATTTTTTGTGATAAATCGAAAACAAGGCGAGTGTGGTCTGGCGCTGTCCACATGCGAATATCATTGATAGAAGCTGCGGCAAGGGCTTGAGTTTGCCCCATCAATAGTAGTGCAAGCATAGCTAGGCAAAGTGTGCGGGCTTGTTTGATAGTGCGGCAAAAGGTGTGCCTTATCATCACGTGTGTTTGCTCCGTATTTGCATTATTGGCTTATCCATTGGGCTAACTCTGCACAGCATGTGCTAAAATTGAAAGTATTCAAAAGGTTGAGTGTTGCGAAGATAGCTAAAGTCAGTGTATGTTTAAGATGCATCACAAATTCAATGAAGAACTAAATAGTTTGGATAAAACAAAATGGTTTGGATAGCATGCGCTTATATTTCGCTAAAATTTAGGATGATATACAACATATATAATCTAGATTGAAAGTTTTAGACAAGTTATCCGACTATCCTAAACTAGAATCAAAGAAGGGGAAAACATGAGTCAACAACAAGATATGGATGAAGTGCGTCAACATGTGCGTGAAAGTTATGCCAAAGTCGCTGAGGCAAGCAACGATGGAGCATGTTGTGGTGAGGTTTCAAGCTGTTGCGGTGTGTCGGATGATGATGCGATTAACACGCTCATTTCAACGCGTTTAGGCTATTCTGAAGATGATTTGGATGCCGTGCCTGATGGGGCAGATATGGGGCTTGGTTGTGGTAACCCGCGCGCAATTGCTTCGCTTGAAGAAGGTGAAACTGTGGTTGACCTCGGCAGTGGTGGTGGTTTTGATGCTTTTTTATCGGCGAGAGAAGTGGGTGTTTCAGGTCATGTGATTGGGGTGGATATGACACCAACCATGATCAGTAAAGCACGCAAAAATGCAGAAAAAGGAAAGTTTTCTCAGGTTGAATTTCGCTTGGGAGAAATTGAACATTTACCCGTTGCTGACAATACCGCAGATATTATTATTTCAAACTGTGTCATTAATTTATCACCCAATAAACAGCAGGTTTTCAATGATGCGTTTCGTATTTTAAAACCCAGCGGACGTTTGGCTGTATCGGATGTGGTGGCGAGCGCTGAAATGCCTGAAGATATGAAAAATGACCCTATATTACATGCAGGCTGTATGGCTGGTGCAGAATTGATTGCAGATATTCAAAGCATGTTGGAAAAAGCAGGCTTTATCGATATTCGTATTACGCCTAAAGATGAGTCGCGTGAGTTTATCAAAGATTGGGCGCCGGGTAGGGGCGTGGAAGATTATGTGCTTTCGGCTTATATTGAGGCGAATAAACCCCATTAAAAGCATTCAAGCTAGGCATCTTGCCAAGTCATAAGGATTAAACTTGTGATTTGGCGTTATCCTTGCTATATATTATTTATGTTGATTCTTACACGCAAAGAAGGCGAAACCATCACCATAGGTGAAGATATTCAGATTAAAGTGTTGTCTGTGCAGGGCGGCAAAGTTCGCTTGGGCATTGATGCGCCAAGAGAAGTGAGTGTAAACCGAGAGGAAGTGCTAGAAAAGGATAAATAATCCCTTTATGAGTATTAAATACCTCTTAGATACCTTCACCTTGGAATACCGTACCATCGGCAAAGACAGGCGTGCTTAAGTATTTTTCTCCACCATCAGGGAAGATGCAAACAATCACGCCAGCTTGCTTTTGTTGCGCAAGCTTATCTGCTGTTTCTAAGGCGGCAGCCAAGGCACAGCCGCAAGATTGGCCGCATAAAATACCTTCTTCAGATGCCAGCCGTTGCGTGAGTTCGTATGCGCGCTCTGTGCTGATGCCAAGCTTGGTATCAAAGACTGCTTCATCATAAATATCAGGCACAATACTTGATTCCATATGTTTTAAACCTTCTATGCCATGAAAGGGTGAATCGGGTTCTGCTGCAATGATTTGTACTTGTGATGATTGGGCTTTAAGAAAACGACCTGTACCCATCAATGTACCCGATGTGCCAAGAGATGCGATAAAATGAGTGACTTGACCTTGGGTATCTCGCCAGATTTCAGGGCCAGTGCTTTCTTCATGAGCCTGAGGGTTGGCAGGGTTGTTGTATTGGTCAGGTTTGAAATAAAGCTCTGGTGATTGCTCATAAAGCTCTCTGGCTAAGAGAATTGCGCCATCAGAGCCTTCTAAAGGGTCAGAAAATACAATGTCTGCACCAAAAGCTTGGCATATACGCTTGCGTTCATCAGATACATTGGCAGGCATCACAAGCTTCACTTTGTAGCCCATGGCTGCGCCAATCATGGCTAGCGCAATGCCTGTGTTTCCTGATGTAGAATCAAAAATAATTTTATCTTGGGTAAGTTTCCCTGATTTAATACCATTTTTAATCATCCATAGCGCAGCTCTATCTTTGACTGAACCGCCAGGATTATGCCGCTCAAGCTTGGCAAGAATAGTAATGTTTTCAGGGATATTTTTGGTGATATTTTGAATGCGCACTAAGGGAGTGTTACCAATTAAATCAAGAATATGATGATATTTTATCGACAAAATATAACCCCACTTAAAAAACGTATGCTCTACATTTACTCGTGATACACAAGATTTAACTGGTGCCCTCGACAGGAGTCGAACCTGTGGCCTACCGCTTAGGAGGCGGTCGCTCTATCCATCTGAGCTACGAGGGCATGTTGTTTTAGAGGCCGCTGATGATTTTCCAGTCACCGTTTTCTTTTCGCAGCTTAAGCTGCTCACGTTGCACAATTTTGCGCCACTGTCCATCAGATAACACACGAAGGATATAAGTCTGCTCGCAGATAGCATGGTTGTCATCCTTGAGTTGTATCCGTCTGTCTCTGGATGTCATTTCAACTTGATCAAAGTTATCAAACATATGCCGCATGCTTTTAATCACATGACCAGCATCGGATAGCTGATACTGTTTTCCCAGTAATTGGGTATAAGTTGCCATGTCTTTTTGGCTGATAGCGGTGTTGCGCAAGTCGAGAAGCTTATGGATTTCAGCTTTGTCTGAAGCTGTGCATGCCGAAAGAAAAACAATGAGGAAAGCAAGCCAATAGCGCATGGTTACAGTAGGTTTTCTGCTTTTTTCTGCCATGTGTTGCCAGAGAATCGTTGTGTTAAGGTTTGAATGACTTCCTTAGCATATGCTTCTTGCTTTAGCTCAAGATAAGAAGAAGCTAACCAATATAAAGATTCTGCTGCAACATCAGAATTGATATATTTGTTTTTGACGATAATAAAACGGTTGGTTGCACCAACAAAGAATTCTCGCTCATAATAAAATTTACCAATCAGCATTTCATGTTTTGCCATACGATTGATAACAATATTTAAGTATTTATCGGCTTCAGCTTTATATTTATTGTTAGGGTTTCTTTTGTTAAGCGCTATAAACGCATCTCTAGCTTTTCGCGAGAAAACTTGCTCGTGAGACGCACTTTCAGATTGATGAAAATAGCTCATGGCAAGAATATAATACACATAATCAAGTTCAGGGTGATTCGGATGCGCTTCAATAAAACGTTTGCTTAGTGTTTCGCTTAAAATAAATTCCTCATTATTATAAGCTGCTTTGATACGCAATAGTTCAGCGGGGGTTGCATACTGACTATATGGATATTTAGCTGTAAATTTACCCAAGTATAGCGCTGCACGACCATTGAAGTTGTCTGCAATCAATCGCTCTGCTTTATGATAATCTTTTTCTGCAGACTCTGATAATGTTAAGCTATCCGTGGTTGCACATGCACTAAGTAGCCATATAAAAGCTGCTATGCTGAAATATTTAAGCATTATTTGAACCTTTAATGATTTTTTCTAAGCCACCCATATAAGGTTGTAGTGCTTTAGGGATAAGCACACTACCATCTTCCTGCCAATAGTTTTCAAGTATTGCAATTAATGTTCGACCAATAGCTAAACCTGAACCATTCAAAGTCGCCACAGCTTGTGGCTTTCCATGCTCGTCACGAAAGCGAATACCTGCACGCCGCCCTTGAAATTGACCGCAAGAAGAGCAAGAAGATATTTCCCGATAAGTATGTTGGCTAGGTAGCCAAACTTCTAAGTCAAAGGTTTTTTCTGCTGCAAAACCTAAATCACCTGAACATAAATTAACCAAGCGATAGGGGAGCTCTAAAGCCTCAAGAATAGCCTTGGCGTGCCCTAACAGTTCATCAAGAGCATCTAAAGCAGTATCAGGGTGCACAAGCTGCACCAATTCCACTTTATCAAATTGGTGTTGTCGAATCATACCCCTCGTATCACGGCCTGCAGAACCCGCCTCACGACGAAAGCAAGGTGTATAAGCACAATGTTTGATGGGGAGTTGCTCCGCTTTGAGAATAGTATCTTGATACATGTTGGTGACAGGGACTTCAGCGGTAGGAATAAGAAAGGAATCCTCACCATCCAAGCGGTATGCATCATCTTCAAATTTGGGAAGTTGACCAGTTCCCGTCATGGTTTTGCGGTTGGCAATCGCAGGCACCCAAACTTCTTCATAACCATGTTTCTCAGCATGCGTATCAAGCATGAATTGCATCAAAGCGCGCTCTAGACGTGCGCCAGCACCTTTGAGCACAGAAAAACGGCTTCCTGCTAACTTGCTGGCTGTATCAAAGTCTAAAATGCCCAAATCTTCGCCAATATCCCAGTGCGCAGGCACATTATCCATGCGTGGTGTGCCCCAAGTTTTTATCTCTTGGTTTTCGCTCTCATCCTTGCCTTCAGGCACTGATTCATGTGGAATATTTGGAATTTCCAGTAGCATCAGATTAAATTCAGCTTCTGCTGCTTTTGCCTGAGCTTCAAGTGTTTTAACCTGTTTAGCTACTTCGCTCATACGCTTAAGTTCAGCGGATGCATCTTCACCTTTAGCTTTTTTTTGCCCAATCAATTTAGAAACGCGATTACGTTCAGCTTGTAAGTTTTCAGCTTCTGTTTTGAGTTTGCGTTGTTTCGCATCTAGGGCGAGCGCCTTAACCCAAGCAGAGCCCTCCGCAACAACATCCAAACCGCGCTTTTTTAATGCTTCTTCTATAGCCGCAGCATGATTGCGCAGCGCTTTGCGATCGATCATGCGTCATTACTTCCTTCTGCATCAGATTCTGAAACATCGTCAGCTTCCGCATTTGCCATGGTATCATCAATCATATTGTCTTGATGCTCATCCTGCTTTTCAGCAACACGAACCGCGCCGATAACACGCTCTTTTTCACCACAGTCAATCAGTTTTACGCCTTGGGTATTACGGCCAATGACGGACACACCATCCATACGGATGCGTACCAGACGGCCAGTATCGGTCATCATCATCACCTGGTCATCATCCAGCACTTGTAGTGCCGCCACCATATCGCCATTGCGACCACCTGTTTTGAGCGTGAATACACCTTGTCCACCACGTTTTTGCGTGTTGTATTCACTAACGGCTGTACGCTTGCCAAAGCCATTCTCCGATACAGCCAACAAGGTTGCCTTGTCGGCAACGATAGCCATGGAAATCACACGGTTTCCAGAGCTCATGCGAATACCAGTGACACCGCGTGTGCTACGCCCCATAGGTCGAACATCTGTTTCACTAAAGCGAATGGCCTTACCATTGCTTGATGCAAGCATGATGTCTTGCTCGCCATTGGAAAGGGCAACAGCCATCAAATCATCACCCTCATCCAAGCGAATGGCAATAATACCATTGGCACGAATATTCTTGTATTCCGTCAAACGTGTTTTCTTGATGATACCATTGCTGGTTGCCATCACAATATACTTATCTTCTTCAAATTCTCGTACCGCGAGTGTTGCGGAAATTTTTTCCTCTTTTTCTACGGGAAGAAGATTGATTAAGGCCTTGCCTCTTGAAGCACGACCAGCTTGAGGTATTTCATAGACTTTTTTACGGAATACCCGCCCCTTATTGGAGAAAAAGAGCAAGAAGTCATGTGTTGAAGCAACAATCAACTGCTGCACGAAATCTTCTTCTTTGGTGGTCATGGCCGTTTTGCCTTTACCACCACGACGCTGCGCGCGATAAAGGGTAGTGGCGTTGCGCTTGATATAGCCTTCATTGGAAATGGTAACCACCATGTCTTCTTCAGTAATCAAATCTTCGATGGAAAGTTCAGCAGTCTCATCCACAATTTCTGAAAGGCGAGGAGTCGCATATTTGTCACGAACTTCTTCAAGCTCCTCAACAATCACTTTCATCAACAGTTTTTCATCAGCCAGAATTTCTTTAAGGTAAGTAATCAAGGCAAGGGTTTCATCATGATCTGCCTTGATTTTGTCATATTCAAGGCCAGTTAAGCGCTGCAAGCGCATATCCAGAATGGCTTGTGCCTGTTTTTCAGATAGTTTGAATGCGTCACAAAGGCTTTGTTTGGCTTCAGTACCTGTCTTGCTGGCGCGAATCAGCTTAATCACAGCATCAATATTATCTAGCGCGATAAGCAAACCCTCCAAAATATGCAAGCGGGCTTCGGCTTTTTTCAAATCAAACAAGCTACGGCGAGTTACCACCTGGCGGCGGTGGTCTAAAAAGTGCAACAATAATTCACGAACACCGCAAAGCTTGGGCTGGCCATCCAACAAGGAGAGGTAGTTACAGCTAAAGTTACATTGCATGGCTGTTTGCTTGTAAAGGTTGTTGAGAACAATTTCAGGGACTTCACCACGTTTGAGGTCAATCACCAGACGCATGCCTTCACGGTCTGACTCGTCACGCACTTCAGCAATACCTTCGATTTTCTTGTCGCGCGCAAGTTCGGCAACATGCTTGTGAAGTTTGGCTTTGTTGACCTGATAGGGAAGCTCTACAACCACCAATGACTCACGCTTGGTGCGCTTGTTACGCTCAACCACAACCTTTGCTCGCATGGTGATGGAGCCACGTCCACTGGCAAAGGCATCACGCATGCCTTTACGCCCATAAATAAAGCCACCTGTAGGAAAGTCTGGGCCAGGCATGATTTGCATCAACTCTTCATCATCAATGTCCATATTTTTAGCAAGTGCGATAATGGCATTGATGGATTCGCCAAGGTTGTGTGGAGGGATATTGGTTGCCATACCCACAGCAATACCTTGAGAGCCGTTAACCAGTAGATTGGGGAACTTGGCAGGTAATACCTTGGGCTCAGATAAGGATTCATCATAGTTGGGTCCAAAGTCAACGGTATCCTTTTCAAGGTCTGCCAACAATTCTGCAGAAAGTTTACTCATGCGGGATTCCGTGTAGCGCATGGCAGCAGGGGAATCCCCATCTACAGAGCCAAAGTTGCCCTGACCATCAACAAGTACATGCCGCATACTCCAGGGTTGAGCCATGCGTACCATGGCATCATATACCGCCGTATCACCGTGTGGGTGGTATTTACCAATCACGTCACCAACAATACGGGCAGACTTTTTATAGGGCTTGTCTGCGGTGCAACCCAAATCCTGCATGGCATACAAAATACGTCGGTGTACAGGCTTTAATCCATCTCTGGCATCTGGTAAGGCCCGCCCGATAATCACACTCATGGCATAATCGAGGTATGAGTTTTTCATTTCCTCTTCAATAAGAATTGGAACAGCAGGGTTTAGATTGTTGTCATCCATGATTTAACTCCGAGATACCACATAGTCATGCAGATGCTTTTATTAAAAGCAGAAGCATAGGTAGCAGGTAGGATATTGTCTATGAGAGATTAATAAATAGCCTGGAGCATGGTTTCTAATGCGTCCATGTCCATTTTGGACTCGCCTGGATTATTCGTTTTGCTGATAATCCCTTCTTTTTTCAAAGCGCTTACTGCGCGTGAAATGGTTTCACGGCTGGTTGATAGCTGGTCTGCAATCATTTGGTGGGTAGGCAGTTTGACGATAACCGTACCATCAGCACATTTTTGACCAAAGCGGTCGCCAAAGTCTTTGAGGTAGTAATATAGGCGGTGTGGCACATCCATGGTGCTGACGCGTTCAAGCAGTTGGCTGGTGCGGCGCAAGCGGTTGACAGTTTCGGCTAACAATTTCAGCGTAACCTTGGGTTGCTGGAGCAATAAACGTTCAAAATCCACACGACGAATTTGTGCCAGTTTGGAATCTGTGAGTGTGCTTACAGTTGCAGAGCGTGGTTGCTTGTCCAGCAATGACATTTCACCAAAGTAAGCGCCAGATTCAAGCAAGGATAATACGATTTCACGACCATCAGGGGCGTAGTAAGATATTTTTACAGAACCTTCAATGATAATAAATAAAGAGCCACCATCTTCTCCTTCCTGAAGTACAACGGTTTTTTTCGCAACATCATGGAATGTAATCAGCTTGTAAACAGATGCTAACTCATCGTCACTCAATTCAGAAAAAAGTGGTATATGTTTCAGAATATCCTGCATTTCCCCTCCCACAAGGCTTGTTAAGCAGTTGTTCTCGCTGAAGCAATAGTAGCCATATTGACAATATCATCAACACTTGCACCTGTTTGCAACACATGCACTTGTTGAGGAAGCCCGAGAAGTATGGGGCCGATGGCAATGGCATGACCCAATTCCTTTAAGAGCTTGTATGCGATATTGCCTGCCTGCATGGTAGGAAATATCAACACATTGGCGCTGTTTTCAAGCTTGGAGAAGGGGTATTGACTTAAAATGCTCTCATTCACTGCAGTATCAGCCTGCATTTCCCCATCCACCACCAAATCAGGGTGGCTCTGGTGCAGCATGGCAACAGCATCTGCCACTTTTTGTGATTCAGGATGGTTGGAGCTGCCAAAGTTTGAAAAGGAAAGCATGGCGACCTTGGGCTCCCAGCCTAAGGATGCGGCAGCATCAGCAGTGAGCGTGGCCAGTTCCGCGAGTTGCTCTGCGTGCATGTCCACATTGACTGTGCAGTCGGCCAAAAAGTAGGCATGCTCTTCCATGATAAGGATATACATGCCATATACATGATGGCGTTGTCCTGTTTTTTCATTATGCCCAAGCACTTGCAGGATAGGGCGAAGCGCATCGGGATAGTGTTTGCTTCGACCTGTCAGCATACCATCGGCAAAGCCTTGCCTCACCAGAAGAGAGCCCAGAATGTTTCTGTCATGGCGTAAAATTTTAACCGCTTCATGACGCAACACACCATGACGTTTGCGGTCAAAATACAATGCGTCAGCAAGACTATCAAAGCGCGCGTCCTCATGATGTGGATCAACAATATCCATACCGTTTAAATCAAGCCGCATTTTTTTGGCCTGAGCCCGAATGTTGTCAACATCACCCAGTAATATGGGCTTGGCTACACCATCAGCAAGCATAATGGATGCTGCGCGAATGACAGTAGGATCGTCGCCTTCAGGTAATACCAGACGCGCAGGTTGTTGCTTGGCTTTTTCAGTAATCAAACGCATAAATGTGCGAGACTGGTCAATACGACCGGCAAGGGTTTGCACATAAGCTGCAAAGTCTGCAATGGGCTTGCGCGCAACCCCTGTATCCACGGCAGCTTTGGCCACAGCAGCAGGCACTTTTTCAATCAAACGAGGGTCAAATGGCTTGGGAAGGATATAGTGAGGGCCAAACCTGAGCTCGGTTTCACCATAGACTTTAAGCACGGACGCGGGTACTTCTTCCCTGGCCAACTCGGCCAGCGCATGAACAGCGGCAATTTTCATTTCGTCATTGAATGTGGTGGCGCGAACATCAAGCGCGCCACGAAACAAAAATGGGAAGCCAAGCACATTATTCACCTGATTGGGATGATCTGAGCGTCCTGTTGCCATAATCAGGTCAGAGCGAGTACGCATGGCCAGGTTATAGTCAATTTCAGGTGTCGGGTTGGCCATGGCAAAGACGATGGGTTTGTCAGCCATGCTTTTAAGCATGTTCGGGCTTAGCATATTGCCCTGTGAAAGCCCCAGAAACACATCAGCTCCCACAATAATTTCTTCTAAGGAAGTGTCCTTGTCACCATTGGCAAAATAAGCTTTGTGGAAGGGGAGTTTATCGCCACGGTTGTTGTGAATCACACCCTTACGGTCAAGGAAATACATGTTTTTGCGTTGCGCGCCAAGCTCTTCAATCAAACGCATACAAGCAAAGCCGGCAGCACCAGCACCCAAACATACGATTTTCACATCTTCGATTTTTTTATCTTGTAAAAGCAGGGCGTTTATCAATGCCGCGGCCGTAATGACAGCCGTACCATGCTGATCATCATGCAACACAGGAATATTGACGCGCTTTTTAAGCTCTTCTTCAATGATAAAACATTCCGGTGCCTTGATGTCTTCCAAATTGATGCCACCAAAGGTTGGCTCAAGGCGAGCCACGGTTTCGACAAATGCCATAGGGTCCAGTTCATTCACTTCAATATCAAACACATCAATATCGGCAAAGCGCTTGAACAAAATACCCTTGCCCTCCATCACAGGTTTGCTGGCAAGCGCGCCAATATTGCCCAAGCCCAATACTGCGGTGCCATTGCTGATGACCCCCACCAGATTGGCGCGAGAGGTATACATATCAGCTTTGGCCTTATCTTTTTCAATTTCCAGGCAAGGGGTGGCTACACCAGGCGAGTAAGCCAGGGACAAGTCACGTTGGGTCACGCAAGGTTTGCTGGGGCGAATGCTGATTTTTCCAGGGGTTGGCTTGCTATGATAGTCCAGCGCATCCTGTTCAAATGCTGAAAATGTGTTTTGCTTGCCCATGTTTTGATTTCTCCTTAGCGTGCTGCTGCGCACTCTAGCAACTTGCCACTTAAGATAACAGTTACAAATTCATTTAGTTTATTTTCATGTAAGGCTGCTACGCTAGCGCCACTTTCGGGAAACTTGAAAAAGATGTGTGCCGTGATTCATCTTTTTATTTTGTCATTTTTGGAGCAGTGAAGTGGGCGAACATATCCGTGAAATCCCTTACAATTACACATCTTACTCAGACCGTGAAATTGTAAAGCGATTCCTTGGTGAAGAGGTTTGGGATGATTTGAATGTGCTAAGGGCACAACGCAAAACGGGTATATCCGCGCGTCTTTTGTTTGATATTCTGGGCGATGTTTGGGTGATTGAACGCAATATTTTTCTCAAGAATGACTTGCTCAAACATCCCAACAGACTTAAAAAAATGCGCTATCAACATCAGGTGCGCATTCAGCGTATCAAGGATGCGGCCATCAACAATCAACGCGCGACCAAGGTAGCCTGTCGTACAGAGCGGATGCTTGAGTTATTTTATGCCTGGTTTGAGCAGGAAGGCAAACGCCGCCGAAAGGTCAGGCGAGTGTTATCCAAATATACCCATAAAAACAATATCCACTTTGACGCGTTTACCTTAAGCCATCATGCCACGGATGCAACAGACTGGCGCTCACATTTGCCGTTTTGTGTGCTGACACCAGATACGGCGCAAGAACTGCCCAAATTGATTCGAGCCATTCAAAAGCTGGGCATGGTGGTTATTCCTCGTGGTGGAGGCACGGGCTTGTGCGGTGGTTCAGTGCCACTTTCCAATAACGCGGTGATGATTAATGTGGAAAAGTTTGATCACATTGGAAAGGTCACCATGCAAAATATTGGCGACAAGGGTGAGGTGGCCACCATATCCGCAGGCGCAGGCGCGGTTACAGGTAAAGTGATGGAAGCATCCAAACCTTATATTTTTGCTACCGACCCAACCAGTCTTTGGGCATGCACCATTGGGGGTAATGTGGCATCCAATGCGGGTGGCAAACATGCTGTGATTTGGGGAACTTGTGTTGATAATTTACTGTCATGGAAGATGGTTACACCTGATGGGCACTGGCTGTTGGTGGAGCGTATCAACCATAACATGGGCAAACTTCATGATGAAGATGAAGTATCTTTCAAACTGACCAAAACATCGGCCGATTCAGGTGAAATCCTTTCTGAAAACTTGTTAACCCTGCCAGGCAATACCTTTCGCCGAGAAGGTTTGGGTAAGGATGTAACACGCAAAGCCATGGGCGGGCTTCCCGGGATTCAAAAAGAAGGGACAGATGGCCTGATTACCGAGGCAACGTTTGTACTTCATCAGGCTTATGATGTGACCCGGACCGTTTGTTGCGAGTTTTTTGGGCAAAAGCTTGATGATGCCACCAGGGCATTGGTCAACATTAAAAATCATGTGGACGCGCTGGATGGTGTTTTTCTGGAGGGTTTTGAACATTTTGATGAGAAATATGTTAAAGCCATTAACTATGCCAGCAAATCCACGCGCCGAGAACGACCACGAGTTGTGTTGCTGATTGATGTGTCAGGGAATGATGAAAAGAAAGTGGCGCAAGCCTGTGCTGATATTTGCAGGTTTGCGTCTGAAGGCAATGGTGAAGGGTTTGTGGCTATTTCAGCAGAGGACAGGGCGCGCTTCTGGGGCGACAGGGGAAGAATGGCCGCGATTGCCAAGCATACCCGTGCCTTCAAAATGAATGAAGATGTGGTGATTCCATTATCACGCCTTTCTGAATATAATGATTATATTGAACGTTTAAACATTGAAAACTCAATCTCCAATAAAATTGAAATCCTTGATGGACTAATGGCTTATTTTACACAAGTCAAGTCATCGCTTGCTTCGGATGACCTGCTGGTTCGTCAAGAGCTGCATCTTGAGGATGATGTGTATTTGGGTGACAAGCTTGATGCGTCATTAAGGCTTGTCGCAAAGGTCAAGGAAAAGTGGACACATTTCTTGAAATCTCTGCATGCGCCAGCAGCCGATTCGGCAAAATATCTGGAAGGTATAGATTATACGGATCATGATACATTGTTTGCCTTGATTCAGCGTGCTGATTTGCGTATTTCCTATCGTAAGGAAGTAGAAAAGGCATTGCTGGATGGTTTGCGAGGTAACGACAATATCATTCGGTTTATCAAGGATAACCATAAGCAGGTATTATCCAGACGTATTGTCGTGGCGACACATATGCATGCTGGCGATGGCAATGTGCACACCAATATCCCCGTTAATTCCAATGATTATATCATGATGCGCAAGGCACACCATGTGGTTGAGAAAGTGATGGCCAAAGCCGAAGAGCTTGGCGGTGTCATTTCAGGTGAACACGGCATTGGTATCACCAAGCTTCCATATTTGAATGATGATATACTGGAAGAATCGGCAGCGTATTTGAAAGAAGCAGATCCCGAAGACTTGTTTAACCGGGGCAAGCTTCAGCCTGGGCTGGATTTGAGCCTGACCTACACGCCAAGCTTTAACCTTTTGGAGCATGAATCCGTCATTATGGAAGCTGCTGATTTAACAGAGCTTTCCGAGGAAATCTCGCCATGCCTGCGTTGTGGCAAATGCAAACCTGTGTGCAACACCCATTTCCCACGGGCAAACATGCTTTACTCTCCGCGTAACAAGATTCAGGCATCGGCCGCGATTATTGAAGCATTTTTGTATGAATCGCAAACGGGTTCGGGTATTTCATTTGAGCAGTTTGAAGGGCTTCATGATGTAGCCAATCATTGTACGATTTGTCACAAGTGTGAATCGCCATGTCCTGTAAATATTGATTTTGGTGAAGTCACCGAAAAAATGCGTGCTTTACTTAAAGATAAAGGGCAATCCCGCTTTAATATTGTTTCTAAGCTTTCCTTAATGTTTTTGGTGATTGAACATCCAGACCTGGTAAAGGTGCTGCGTGAAGTTGCGATTCGCTGGGGTTATAAGGGGCATCAATGGCTGCACAAAGCCGCGAAACTGATGGGTGTCATCCAAGAGAAGCCTGCGGCAACACGCAATCTGGATGGTATTCAGGCGCAAGTGATCAACTTTGTGGAGCGTCCGTTGCCCAGCTTGCCACTTCATACCTCAAGACAAATACTGGGTATTGAATCACGCGACAAAAACATGATTCCCATTCTCAGAGATCCGAAAAAAGCCAATGGCAGAGCGGTGTTTTATTTTCCTGGCTGCGGTTCGGAGCGCTTGTTTTCTCAAGTAGGTATGGCAACACAGGCCATGTTATTTGATTTGGGCTTAAATGTGGTGTTGCCGCCATCTTATTTGTGTTGTGGCTACCCAAGCACGGCCAGTGGCGATCACAAGCAGGGAGACAAGCTGACGTATGATAACAGGGTATTGTTTCATCGCCTGAAAAACGCTTTGTCACACCTTGACTTTGAGGCTGTGATTGTATCTTGTGGTACATGTTATGATCAGCTGGAGCGCTATGCTCTGGAGGAAGTCTTTCCTGATGCGCCATTGATTGATATTCATGAGTATTTGATGACACAGGGTGTGAGTGTGCATCATGTGAAAGGGGTACAATACATGTATCATGAACCGTGCCATAACCCTTTAAAACGCCATGGTTCAGAGGCTGTGATTGCATCATTGCTAAACAAGCCCTCTGTGGCATCTGAAGAGTGCTGCGCAGAAGCAGGGACACTGGCAGTAGCTCATCCTGAAATTTCAGGAAAAATCAGAGCGCGTAAAGAAGAAAAAATGCGTGAGGCCAGTAAAAAACTTCAATTATTGGGTGATGAGGAACAAAAACTTCTTACTTCTTGCCCCGCATGTTTACAAGGTTTATCGCGTTTGGAAGATGTGTCGGGTGTGAAATCTGATTATATTGTGGTTGAGCTTGTCAAACAGTTGCATGGGGATGATTGGCAGAAGATGTTTGTTGAGCGCATTAAGGATGGTGGTATTGAGCGGGTATTGATGTAAGAGACTTTTATACCGCGCACTTTTTTGGCTACATCTGCGTTGAAAACACTCCTTCAAGCCTCATTTGCAAACAGCAAACTGCGGTTTCAGAATTGTTTTTGCCTAGATTCGCTCAAAATATCAATCACTGCGGTGAAGAAGTCCCTGTAAGGGGTAATGTTAAGCATAAAAAAGCTAGCATCTGCTAGCCTTTTTCGTCTTTGCGCAGACTGTTAATTAGATTGAATCAACCCAGTGTTTTGTTGATTGTACTTTTGTTTTGCTTGTGTGCTGCCGCAATCAGTTGTTTTTCTAAAGTTTCTAAAACATCGCACACTTCTTCCGAGATATTCTGCAAGCGTGTAAACAAGGCTTCCGCTTGCTTGAGTTGCTCTTTTTTGGCCTTGGCTTTACCACCAAATAAGCGACCAAACGCAGATACATCGGGCTCATCAAACAATAATTTAAAGATTTTCATGTATGTACGATGAAGCTCATCATGTGGTTTTTCTATAGCGGCATACGCGGGCAAGTTACGCAGCATTTGCCCTGTTCCATAATACCATTTACCGAAAACACAGTCGGTTGGGAGCATTGGAATATGCTCTTTATCCACATTGATACCAGCAATAAGCGCTTCGGCTCTTGCTACCCAGGCTTTATGCGCGGCACGAGCATTTCGTAGTTGTGCTACTGCGTCTGATAACTTCATATTACCCTCTCGACTTCCTTTAAATTCTTGCTTAGATTTGCAAAGGCTAATGTTTTGAGGATATGATGGGAAGCAAAAAAAACAAAAAAACACCTCCAAGTCAGGATTCTATCAACACTTTAAAAGAACTATGCTTGCTGCATGGCGATGACCCCACTTTGCATGTTCGCCTTGCAGACTCTTTATGGAAGGCGGGACGGGAGGTTGCAGCCTTGGCTATTGCGCGCAAGGCATATCAGGTATTAAAGCATGAGAACCCTGCTGAGGCTGTGCTTGTCGCAGAGCGCTTTGGCAGAGAAATTACAGTGGATGAACACAGCGCACCTGTGTCTAAAGGTTATCGTGTGCTTGCTGCTGGCTTGAGCAAAATAAAGCGCAAAAAGCGAACACTCAATGTAGCCAAGGGTGATATTGTATATACCAGCGGAGACCTTGCCGACACGATTTATTTACTGGTGGATGGTGAAGTAGCGATTCATTCGGAAGCCAATGGTGTACATGCCTTGGTGAATTATATTCATGAAGGCTGTTTGTTTGGCAGGGATGCGCTTAAAAAAGAAGCTACATACCAGACAACAGCGGTGGCAGTTCAAGCTTCAACTGTACTTCAATTTTCCAGAAAGCAGCTACAAAAAGCGTTTGCCAAACATCCAGATTTGGAGATTCAGTTCGCAAAAGACAGTTTGTTGCGTTCACGCGTGGAAACGCTTTCATCCATGCTAGCCTTTGCGCGTGTACCCATAGGCGTGCGTTTCCTTTTGGCAAGGCGAAGCTGGGAAGTCGCTTATCAGGCGGGTGATGTGGTCAAACCCGCTCAATCGCATATGGCGCATGTAGCCTTTGTATTAAAAGGAGTACTTCATTTGTATGATGAACATGCTGGTGAAGAAAGCATATATTGCGGCCGTATGAAACAAGGGGATATTTTGGGCCTGAACGCGCTGATGCACAAAGAAGTACTGTCGCTGAAAATCAAGGCTGAAACAGACGCGGAAGTCTTGTGCATGAGTTTTACAGATGTTGAAGATTTGATGGATATTCAACCTGTTGTTCGACAAAAGCTGATGGATACAGCGCTGGATTTTTCACAACAAATAACCCGTACCATATTATTGCAGAAAAAATTAAGTACTTAACTTTTGTATTCCTTTGGTATGCTGATAATCTTGCCCAATGACTAAGCATCCATCTTTTCAACGACTCGAGCAACATATCAAGCATCGTATCTTGTTGCTTGATGGTGCGATGGGCACCATGATTCAGGCATATAAACTGGAAGAAGCCGATTATCGTGGCAAGCGCTTTGCTGATTGGCCAAGCGAGCTTAAAGGCAATAACGATCTTCTTTCATTAACCCAGCCGCAGATTGTTCAAGATATTCACAAAGCATACCTGGATGCGGGTGCGGATATTATAGAAACCAACACCTTTAACTCCAACGCGCCATCCATGGCTGATTATGGTATGGAGTCGCTTGTCTATGAGCTGAATGTTGCGGGCGCGAAGTTAGCGCGCAAGGCATGCGATGAGGCTTCAACCGATGCCAAGCCTCGCTTTGTGGCAGGGGTGATTGGCCCCACATCACGCACGGCATCCATTTCCCCTGATGTGAATGATCCTGGCTTTAGGAATGTGACGTTTATGGAGCTTGTAGAGACCTACAAGCTTGCTTGCAAAGGTTTAATGGATGGTGGCGCGGATATGATTCTGATTGAGACCATCTTTGATGTACTCAATGCCAAAGCTGCGGTTTATGCCATTAAAGAAACATTTGAAGAGCTTGGTGTAGAGCTGCCCATCATGATTTCAGGCACGATTACCGATGCATCAGGGCGTACGCTTTCTGGGCAAACAGCAACAGCATTTTATAACTCTATGGCACATGCTGAACCCATCTCTATTGGACTAAACTGTGCGCTTGGCGCAGGTGAATTGCGCCAATATATTGAGGAGTTATCGAATACTGCTGCGTGTTATATCAACGCGCACCCCAACGCGGGGCTACCCAATGCCATGGGTGGCTATGATGAAACACCTGAAGAAATGGCAGCCGAGATTGGCGAATGGG
>CAZLES010000003.1:21180-23501 GCA_964558615.1 uncultured Zetaproteobacteria bacterium | reverse complement strand
AATGGGCGGCTGAATATAAATTGGATTGTATTGTTTCTGCTGATGGTGATGGCGACAGGCCTTTGGTGAGTGATGAAAAAGGCGTGTGGTTGCGTGGTGATGTGGCAGGTATTGTTTGCGCGAAATATTTGGCTGTAGCTCATGTGGTAACGCCTGTAAGCAGCAATACGGCGGTTGAAAAAAGTGGCTATTTCAAGTCGGTAAGGCGCACACGCATTGGTTCTCCTTTTGTCATTGAGGCGATGAATGCGTTGTTGGCAGAAGGCAAGCAGCCTGTGGCGGGTTATGAAGCCAACGGTGGTTTTCTTGTTGGCTCAGACATTCGGTATCATGGTCGGGTATTGGCCGCGTTATCAACCCGGGATGCGGTGATTGTGCCGTTGACCATCATCATGGCTTCCATTCAGGCCGATGCCAGCATATCTGATTTGATGCAAACACTACCGCAACGCTTTACGGCAAGTGACAGGCTGCAAGGCATTGCGACTGCGGCAAGCCAGAAATTGCTCGCAGATTTGCGCCAGGATATGACCTGGCTAACGCATTTGTTTGGCAAGGTAAAAAGTGTGGATGAAACGGATGGTTTCCGTGTAAGCTTTGTTTCTGAAGAGGTGGTGCACCTTCGTCCATCAGGCAATGCGCCAGAATTGCGCTGTTATGTGGAGGCAGCGGATGCCGCGCGGGCAGAGGAAATGTTAAAGCTTGTGTTTCAACAACTCACGAACACATTCTAGGGCCTGTTAACACTAATTCTGCTGGCGTTGATTTGGCCTGCGGGCTGCGCTCCCAATGAGGCTGCTCGGCGTTGCTCGGCATTCATTTGAAACCACCAAACTTCACGCCTTGCGCCTTGATTGGTCTCATTGGGTACAGCAGCGGTAACATCATCATTAGTGTTAACAGGCACTAATAAAGCACAGGCTTGATATAAAAGTGTAAGTCATTATACTGCGCGCTGTTAAAAGTGGGCTGCGGCTCGCTTTTTTTGTTTTTAAGGCAAACCATGGCGCAAGGTTGGCATACAGTGAGGTTGGTGGCTAAGTGGCAGATATTGAAAGTATAATCAAGACATTGGCAGAGCCTATTGTTGCCGAATTGGACGTGGATTTGATGGGTGTTGTTTTGGGTGGAGGCAAAGAAACCCGACTGGTGCGCGTGGTGGTGGACAAAAAAGGTGGTGTAAGTTTGGAAGAGCTTCGCCGCTTGAGCAGGGGGTTATCCTTGCAGTTGGATGCGGAAGACCTGATTTCAGGAAAGTATCATCTAGAAATCAGCTCTCCTGGCCTGGATTGGCCGCTGACGACAGCGCGGGATTTTGCTCGCTATGAGGGCGATTGGCTAAGAATCAGTTTTGGAGATGGTCGTCCTGTATTGGAAGGGGAAAATCTTGGTCTGAACACGGATGGTGATTTGCGTGTGGCTGGGTTGACGGGTGAAAGCGTGGTAAACCTTGAAGAAACAAGCAAAATTATTCGTACTGTAAACTGGGGGAAAGTCTCTGGTCGAGGTAGGAAAAAGAGTAAGCGCGGGAAATCTGGCGCAAGGAATTAAATTGATGTTGAAGGGTTGTGAACGATGAGTACAGATATGTTGGCAGTAGCAGATGCGGTTGCGCGGGAAAAATCAGTGGAGCGTGAATTGGTGTTGGAATCCATGGAGCAAGCACTGAAAACAGCAGCACGGCGCACATATGGCAGTAAGGCTGTAGAGGCGGTGATTGACCGTTCAACAGGCGAGATTTCCTTGTTTCACCTTCGTACTGTGGTTGAACCTGTGGATGGTGAGCTTGAAGATGAAGAAAACCAGCTCACCTTGGAGGAAGCGAAGAAAATTGATGAAAATGCCGAAATAGGCATGGTGTTTCGTGAGCCTTTAGAGCCGATTGAACTGGATCGTGTGGCGGCGCAAACGGCAAAACAGGTTATCAACCAAAAAATCCGCGAGGCGGAACGGGCGCAAGTGGTGGCAGAATATGAGCCACGTGTGGGTGAAATTGTGGTCGGTATTGTCAAGCGTGTAGAGCGCGGCAATGTTTATGTGGATTTAGGGCGTGGCGAAGGTGTGATGTATCGGGAAGATTTATTGCCTAGGGAATCCTTCCGTCAAGGAGATAGAGTTCGAGCATATTTGCGGGAAGTTCGCAACCAACCTAAAGGAGCCTTGGTCTATTTATCACGTGCTGACGCAGGCATGGTGTTAAAATTATTTGAGCAGGAAGTACCTGAGATTCAGGATGGTTTGGTTGCTATTCAGGCGATTTCCCGAGACCCTGGTTCACGCAGTAAAATTGCTGTCATTTCAACCGATGTTGGGGTTGACCC
>CAZLES010000003.1:5298-21080 GCA_964558615.1 uncultured Zetaproteobacteria bacterium | reverse complement strand
ACCCTGGTTCACGCAGTAAAATTGCTGTCATTTCAACCGATGTTGGGGTTGACCCAGTAGGGGCTTGTGTGGGGATGCGAGGCGCACGTGTACAAGCGGTAGTCAATGAGCTCAATGGTGAGAAAATTGATATTATTGAATGGACAGAAGATCCCGCTGCGTTTGTGGTTAATGCTTTGGCTCCTGCTGAAATTGAGCGTGTATTAGTGGATGAAGATACGGGTACGATTGAGATTGCGGTGGCTGAAGATCAGCTTGCCATTGCTATTGGTCGCCGAGGGCAGAATGTTCGCCTTGCTTCTGAGCTTACAGGGTGGAAAGTTGAAATCATGACCCTGGGTGATGAGCAGGAAAAACGCGCTGCAGAAATGCAGGCTGCCAAAGATGCCTTTATGGCAGGGCTTGATATTGATGAAGATTTCTCGCTATTACTTGTCTCAGAGGGCTTTATGTCGCTGTCTGATGTGGCGTACTGTGATATTGCGGAGCTGATGAGTATAGAGGGTATGGAAGAAGAACTGGCAGAAGAATTGCAAAAACGGGCGCGAGATAGTTTGTTGAACTCAGCCCTGGCAGAAGACAGTAGTGAGCCTTTGGTTGCCTTGATGGATGTTGAAGGGATGACGGCAGAGGTTGCAGAAGCCCTGACCTTGCAAGGTATTGTGAGCGCTAATGCTCTGGCGGATGCTGCCAGTGATGATATTGAGCCCATTGCGGGCTTGGAAGAAGAGCATGTGAACGCTTTGATTATCGCAGCGCGTGAAGCTTGCGGCTGGTTTGATGATTGATTGAGATGTTCAGTCATTGAGTATGTCAAAACCACCCATGCAGCGTACCTGCTTTGTTTGTCGCAATACGTATGATAAAAGTGACTTGATGCGTTTGGTGGTGGATGATGCGGGGGTGATTTGGCCTGATTTGTTGGCAAAAATGCCTGGCAGGGGCGTTTATCTTTGCATGGATGAGGGTTGCCTGAAGGCTTTGTCAGATAAGCGTCTGGGTGTATTGCAGCGTGACTTTTCGCCGCAGTTGCCACAGTGGGAAGTGTTGCGGCAGCGTATGTTTGATATGCTTTCGCAGCGCTTGATACAATTGTTGAAAAGTATGCGCCGTTGCGTGGTGCTGGGTAGGGATGCAGTGATGCATCAAATGTGGGATAAAGAGCGATTGTTGGTGATGTTCGCGGCTGATGCAGGTGGCGCTGTGTTGCGGCAGGTTCAGGACGCAATCGCCAAGCGGGCTCAGGGAGAGATAAAACCCGCTGAGCAAGTCCAGGTGGTGACCTCGCTGTTGAGTATGGCTGAATTGGGTCAGGCACTGGGTAGAGAAAAAGTATCGGTTGTGGCATTTACAGAGCGTGGTTCGCTAAAGAAGTTGCAGCAGTGCAGTATTTGGCAACAAAAGCTTTATGATTGTTGTCAGGTGAAAAGGGAAAAGGTAATAGATGGCTAATAAACGCGTACTTGATTTGGCGAAAGATTTGGGTGTGACTGTAGATGATGTGCAGCGCGCGGCTTTGGATTGTGGCGTGTCCGTTACAGGGCCAACCAGCAGTTTGGACAGTGATGATGTATCCAAACTTACTAAAGCCCTGAAATCAAAAGAACATAAAAAGTCAGGTGGTAAAACACTCACACTGGGTAAACCCTTGTCTCTGGGTGGTGGCAAACCTTCCAGTGGGGGGCATCACTCTGTGGAAGTATCGGTCCGCCGGCGTAGAGGTCGGGTGACGACACCGCCGCCAGTGGCCGTTAAACCTGCGGCCAAAACTCAGGCTAAAGGCAAGCAAGCTGAAAGCAAGCTGGTTTCTCCTGCCAGGAAAGCCGCTGAACGTGTGGCGGCGAATAAGGCGAAAAAATCAGAAGAACAGGCCGCGAAACGTCAGCAAAAATCGGTGAAAGTACAGTCTGGTGTTCAATCATCAAGTAAGCAGGATGGCAAGCGTGGTCATGAGAGCTTGCCTGTGCGTACGCCAGAGCAAACTCGCGATCAGCGTAGTACAAAATCCAAGCAGAGTGGCCCGCGCACGACCATTCGCACAGGATTGACACCAGCGCAGATTGCAGCCAGCAAAGCGCCACGCTCATCCATCAAGCAAATTGAAGAAAATATCACCAAAGAGCGTAAGCAACAGAGGCAGAACCGTTCGCAAAGCCAGCGTTCTGGAGCAAATAAGCGGCCAGGCAACGTGCCGGCAGGTACAGCACCACGGCGTTCACCTTCAGTGGCGGTAGCGCCTTCAGAGCCTATTTCGCCTTCTGCGGACAAGAAGCGTAAAAGTTCACCTGGTCAGCGTTTCCAAAAACGCAGGTTGTCTCCGGCTGAAAAGGCAGCTCGCCGTGATTATTCATCCAAACGCCATGAATCACTAACACCAGAGCAGGAAGAACGCATGGCACGCCTTGCCAAAGGTCGTAATCGTCGTAATAAGGGTAAAACCATTACCAAAGATGATGAAGCATTTGTGGTCCGTGAAGTAGAAGTCATGGACGGTATGATTGTGTCTGATTTGGCAGCAAAAATGGCAGTCAAATCGGCAGACTTGATCAAGAAACTGTTTGAAATGGGGCAAATGGTCTCCGTGAATGAAAGCATTGACGCGGATACGGCCATATTGATGGTTGAAGAGTTTGGCCACAAGCCCAAACTTATCAATGAAGCTGCGGTTGAAGATGTGCTGATTGCAGAAGATGAGGATGATGAGGACAAGCTCGAACCTCGCCCTCCCGTGGTGGTGGTCATGGGTCATGTGGATCATGGCAAAACCTCGATTCTGGACGCGTTGCGCAAGGCTTCGGTTGCCGAAGGTGAAGCGGGTGGCATCACGCAGCATATTGGCGCGTATATGGTGAAACTGGAATCTGGAGACAGGGTTGTCTTTGTGGATACACCAGGGCATGAAGCGTTTACGGGGCTTCGCGCGCGTGGCGCTAACTTAACGGATGTTGCAGTGCTTGTGGTGGCAGCCGATGATGGTGTGATGCCACAAACGGTTGAGGCGCTAAACCATGCGCGTTCTGCCGATGTGCCGATTATCGTGGCTGTCAATAAAATTGATAAAGATGGCGCAGATCCTGAAATGGTGAAGCGGCAGTTGGCAGAGCATGAGGTAGTGCCTGAGGATTGGGGCGGTGATACCATTTTTGTGAATGTATCAGCGCATACGGGTGAAGGCCTGGATGAATTGCTGGAAATGCTGGCGCTGCAAACCGAAATTTTGGAGTTGCGAGCCAACCCTGACCGTATGGGTCGAGGCGTTGTGATTGAATCCCGCCTGGATAAAGGGCGCGGTCCAGTTGCTACAGTATTGGTGCAAAACGGAACATTCCATCAAGGTGACACGGTTGTGGTGGGTTCTGTGATGGGTCGGATTCGTGCGATTGTGGATGAAAATGGCGTGCAGCATAAAACAGCAGGGCCATCCATTCCATTTGAGTTGATAGGCTTGAAAGAGGTTCCTGAAGCAGGGCTGGAAATTGTTGCCGTGAAAAATGAGCGGGATGCCAAAGATATTGTGCGTTACCGCAAGGAAAAAGAGCGCCGGCAAGGTGTGATTAGCGATAAGCGGGCATCGCTTGATGAGTTGTTTGCTGATATACAAAGTGGTGTTGCTGAAGTACCTGTGCTCATCAAGGGTGATGTTACAGGCTCGGTAGAAGCTATGGCAGAGTCTCTGGTTAAGGCAGGCACGGATGAAGTGAAGGTCAAGGTTATTCACAAGGCTATTGGTGGTATTACGGAGTCTGACATTATGTTGGCCTCTGCTTCCAATGCGATTGTGATTGGTTTTAATGTTCGTCCTGAGGCTAAGGCGAAGAAGCTGGCCGCGCAGGAAGGTGTGGATGTTCGCTTCTATAAGGTCATTTACGATGCGATTGATGATGTGAAACTTGCCATGGCAGGGAAACTTTCACCTGATGAGGTCGAGAAAGTTACAGGCTCCGCAGAAGTTCGGGAAGTGTTCGTTGCGCCCAAGGTTGGCGCTATTGCTGGATGCTATATTACCGATGGTTTTGTCACCCGTGGTTCTAAAGTACGAGTGCTTAGAGATGGTGTGCTGATTTATGATGGCACATTGGCTTCATTGCGTCGCTTTAAAGATGATGTGAAGGAAGTGAAGGCGGGTTATGAGTGTGGGATTGGTATTGAGAATTTCAATGATGTAAAAGCAGGGGATACCCTGGAGTTTTACGTGATTGAGGAAGTTGCAGCAACGCTATAACCCATGAACGCAGCGAAATCGCCAGCACTTAGTCGATTCCAAACGGACTTTCACCGTTTGTTGACCACGCTTTTGCAGCGTGAGGTCGAAGATCCCATGTTGGTAGGAATAAGCCTAACCCGCCTGGACTTGACTGATGCGCAAGGGCACGCACTTGCCTATGTGCACAGCATGCTTCCTGTGGATAAACAAGAATGCATACATCGGTTGAACAAGCTCAGCCCTCATTTATCACACCTGCTGCGCAAGGCCATGTCCAAAAAGCGGTTGCCGGAACTGGTGTTTCGTTGGGATGATGCCCTGGATAAAACCCATGATGTCATGGATACCATACAGGCTATCTCATGATACAGGTTAGTGTGCTGCCATGATATTGTTCCCGGATCAGGATTGGTCTGCAGTGGTTGCGCGACTGCAAGCATCCAGACATGTGATGCTGACAACGCACTGCAATTCGGATGCTGATGGTATTGGCTCGGAGTTGGCTTTGTTTCATACGCTGCAACATATGGGTGTACAAGTGTCGATGTTTAATCGGGATGTTGTGCCGCGCATTTGCAGGTATTTGCCAGGTGCTGAGTTGATTCAGGTGGGTGAACACCCTGATGTATCTACTGTGGATACCGTGGTTGCTCTGGATGCGGGCGCAAAATCCAGACTTGGTTTTGCAGATAAAGTGTTTGCAGGTAAGGTTTTAATCAATATCGATCACCACGCGAGCAATCCTGACTATGGTGATATCAATGTGGTCAATGCCGACTATTGCGCGACAGGAGCCATGATATTTGACCTGATTCAGCATTTGGGTCAGCCCTTGTGCAAAGCCAGTGCGGAAGGTATTTATGCGGCGGTGCTAACGGATACTTCAAGCTTTCATTTGGATAGAGTCAATGCGGATGTGCATCGCATGACAGCGGAATTAATTGAGGCAGGAGCAGAACCTTTTGCCGCGGCAGAAGCCATATACAACAGCCAGCCATTAGCTCGTTTAACATTGCTTACACAAGCCTTGCAAACCTTATCCATCAAGGATGACGGTCGTTCAGCATGGATGTATGTCACACAAGCCATGCTTGATGAGGCTGGCGCAAGCCTTGAAGATACAGAAGGTTTCATTGACGTGATTTGTACCATTGAAGGTGTTGAAATCCTGGTATTTGCTCGCCCTGAGCGTGACCAGCGATGGAAAGTAAGTTTTAGAGGCAAAGCAGGGCGTGATGTAGGCGCTGTCGCGACAAGCCTTGGTGGTGGTGGTCATAAGTACGCGGCAGGTTGCGCGGTTTCAGGAAGCCTTGAAGATGTATATGCCAAGGTTGGCCAGGTTGTGCGCGCTGCGTTCGCAAGCGTCTGATTCTCCCGTATGAACAAAGCCCAACACCCATGCGGTGTACTTTTTTTGGATAAACCTCAAGGATGGACTTCCCGCAAAGCGGTCAATCATGTGATGCGTGTGTTGGCAACACCCGGACAAAACAACAGGAGACAACGGCTAAAAGCAGGTCATGCAGGCACACTGGACCCTTTGGCGACAGGCATGCTTCCCATTTTACTGGGGGACGCAACGCGTTTTTCAGGCCTGGGGCTTAATGCTGAAAAAAGCTATGAGGTCAGCTTTGATTTATCCTTTCAAACCGATACCTTGGACTCAGAAGGCAAGGTGGTGGAAAAGTTTGACAATATTCAGGTTTCACAAGCCCAGTTGGAAGATGCGCTAACATTGTTTGAGGGTAACATCCAGCAAATACCGCCTGCTTACTCGGCGATTCGGGTAGATGGTCAACGTGCATATGCATTGGCCAGGCAAGGTGAGCAGGTTCATCTGCAAGCCAGAACAGTTGAAATCAAGCATATCAAACTACTGAATTTTGAAGGTCATATGGTTACTTTGGCCGTGGATTGCAGCAAGGGAACATATATCCGTGCTTTGGCCAGAGATATCGGTTTGGCTTTGGGCGTTGGGGGTTGCGTCACCGCACTCAGACGGATAAGTAGCGGTGGTTGGCCTGCTGAAATGATGGTAAGCCTTGCGGAACTGGAAGAAAAGAAAGAAGCGTGTATCCTCCCGTTACAAATTTGGTTGCGTGATTTACCGCAAGTTCAATTGGGTGAAGAGCAAGCCAAACGCTTTGTCTTGGGGCAACGCTTGCGGTGGGGTAGTGGTGTAGGAAGCAATCAAGCTTTATGCTGTGTGAGCTTTGGTGATATGGTGTTGGGAACAGCACAGGTACAAAAGCACACTAAGGTGTTGCAACCTAAACGTGTTTTACCTTCAGCACAGGAGAAAATGGCATGGATAGCAAAAGTTTAATCGTTGGCTTTGTTGTGGGTGTTGCCCTAGGGGCTTTAGGCATGAATGCCATCAAACAACAGCCGACTATAACTTCGGAAGTTCAAAACGCACAATATACACAAAAGAAGGAGAACAATATGAATGATGGCAATATCGTTAAAATGGAATTAGAAACAGGTACTGTAACCATAGAACTGTATCCTGATGTCGCGCCAAATACGGTGGCAGCATTTAAGAAGCTTGTGCAAAAAGGTTTTTATGATGGGCTTACTTTTCATCGTGTGATTCCAGGCTTTATGGCGCAAGGTGGCGACCCTGAAGGTACGGGCATGGGAGGCCCTGGCTACACACTAAAAGCAGAGTTTAACAACAAAAAACATGTGCGTGGTACAGTGGCTATGGCGCGTTCTTCCGATCCCGATTCGGCGGGAAGCCAATTCTATATTTGTTATGCGCCGCAGCCGCATTTAGATGGACAATATACTATTTTTGGTCAAGTGATTGATGGCATGGAGTTTGTGGATCAATTGCATAATGGAAGCATCATTAAGAAAATGACACTTGTGTCGGCTGGGGAATAACCGTGACAGAACAAGAAATGCTAAAGATATACGAAGATGCTGGTGCGTTGTTGCAGGGTCACTTTGTATTATCCAGCGGCAGGCATTCCGCTAAGTATTTGCAATCCGCATTGGTGTTGATGCACCCCAGCCATGCCACGGCATTGGCAACAGAGCTTGTAAAAGCTATCAATCCTGAGGATTATGATATGGTGGTATCGCCTGCAATTGGTGGCCTAGTCATTGGTCAAGAAGTGGCAAGGCAACTGGATAAACCGTTTATTTTTACTGAGCGCAAAGAAGGTGAAATGCAAATGCGCCGAGGCTTTTCGATACCTGAGGGTGCTAAGCTTTTGGTGGTTGAGGATGTGATTACAACTGGTGGTTCTGTGCGAGAGTGTATTGCTGTCGTGCGAGAGCATGGTGGTGAGCCAATGGGTGTGCTGGCTTTGGTGGATAGATCGCCGCAACAAGAAGGCCGCTTTGACATACCACACCATACAGTGATTGCATTGGATGTGGAAACGTATGCACCTGATACATGCCCGATGTGCAAAGAAGGTTTGCCTGCTGTGAAACCGGGTAGCCGAGGCAATGCTTGATGACAAAGGCTTCTGCTAGCCCAGTCATTCGCTGCTTCCCCTTTGGCGGCGTGGGTGAATTTGGCAAAAATATGATGGTGTATGCCATTGATGATGAAGCTATTATTGTCGATATAGGGCTAGGTTTTCCTGAAGCAGGGCAACATGGTATCAATGTGGTGATTCCTGATATTTCAGCTTTGGATGATTTGGGCTTGAAAATTCATGGTATTGTCTTGACGCATGGTCATGAAGACCACATCGGCGGTCTTCCCTTTATTTTACCGAAGCTGAAATTGCCTGTCTGGGGTACACCCATCACCCTGGCGTTAGTGAAAAACAAGATGGAAGAGGCTAACTTCAAGGCCGAACTTCACCCTTTGCCTGATGATGGCACAGTAACCCAGGTGGGCTCATTTCAGGTGGAGGCCATTCCTGTTACCCATTCGATTATGGATGCCGTATCTCTCGCGATTCATACGCCCTTGGGCGCGATTATTCATACGGGGGACTTTAAGTTTGACCCTTCTCCGATTGATGGTCGTCCTACAGCCTTGCATCGCTTTGCAAGGCTGGGTGATGAAGGCGTGCTGTTGCTTTGCTCGGATTCCACCAATGCGCCAAGAAGTGGCTCTAGCCCCAGCGAATGCAGTGTGGGTGCGCCGCTTAAGCAAGCGATTTCCCAGTGTTCGGGCAAGGTGATTGTATCCACATTCTCATCGAATATGTTCAGGATTCAGCAGATTATTGACGCGGCTTTAGAACATGGGCGCAAGATTGCTTTTGCGGGGCGAAGCCTTGAGAAGAATGTGGAAATCAGCAAGCTGATGGGTCGCCTTCATCTTCCCGATCAACATGTAGTGAATATCAAACAGACAGAAGATATTCCTGATAACGAGCTATTGATTGTTGCCACAGGTTCACAAGGTGAGTGGAGAGCTGCATTATCACGTATCGCACAAGATCAATTTCCTAAATTGCATTTAGGTGTAGGAGATCTCGTTATCTTTTCATCATCGGCTATTCCTGGCAATGAACGCTTAATTGCGGGCTTGTTTAATCATATTTATCGCCGTGGTGCGCGAGTGTTGCATGCGGGGCAAGCGCATTTGCATGTGTCAGGCCATGCGCAGGCTCATGAACTTAAAACCATGATTCAGCTCACGCGCCCAAAATATATGTACCCTGTACATGGCGAGTATCGTAATCTGGTGGAGCATCAACACTTGGCGGTTGCCACCAATGTACCGTTTGAAAATACAATCATTGCCGAAAATGGGCATAGTGTTGAAATTGCTGAAACGGGCATCCAGCATGGTCCTGATTTTCATGTGGGCGCGGTGTTTGTGGATGATTCCGGGCGTGATGAGCTTGACTATGCCGTGCTCAAGGATAGACGCTCTTTGGCAGATGAGGGCATCATCACAGCCGTGGTTTTGATTGACCAGCATAGTGGGCAAGTTATTGGTGAGCCCGAGCTTTTGACACGTGGCGTATTGCGTGATGAAGTATCCGAAGAAATTCTGGATGAGGTTGCCAAGGGTTTGCGTCATCATTTGGAGGCGCTAAGTCAGGAGATTTTGGCGGATATGGACGCGGCAAGAGAAGAGGTTCGTTTGTTTGTGCGTCGCTGGTGCAAGAAGAAACTGGGGCGCAGACCCATGGTCGCGACCACTGTTCTGGAGGTTTGAAGCTTGAGTCTGGATGTGTTAAGCCCCAAAACCATGTGGCGTGAGTCGCTGGCATTTTTGTTGCTGGCGGTTGTGGTCATGCTGGGGCTGTCATTATGGAGCTACTCGCCTGAAGACCCTTCGTTTAACAATACCACCGACATGATGCCTGAAAACATGATGGGTATTGTTGGCGCGCATGTTTCGGATGTGTTGATGCAGCTTTTCGGCTATGCGTCATGGCTTTGGGTTGCTTTGGGTGTATTGGTGGCTTACCGCATTGCCTTTGAGAAACATCCTTATTTTGGTGATTGGACAGCCTTGTTTTGGCTGCCTTTTTTACTTGCCGTTTCCGCCCTTCTGGCTTCACATTGGGGTGATACCACATTGCCCGCGGGGGCAGGTGGCGCACTGGGATATTTGTTTGCGCATAGCTTGACCAACGCCTTGTATGTGGCAGGGCGCGATTTGATGCTAATCACCATGTTGCTTAGCAGCTTTATCGTGGCTTCGCATGTGTCGTTATTGATGCTCGTCAAGCAGGTATGGCTTGGTTGGGTATGGTTGCTTAAGCAGGTTTTAACGTTTATACAATCATTACAGGGCAAAGTTGCCAGTCAGGTCAAAGAAAAACAGCAGCGTATGGAAGCACGTGAGGCCAGGGTTGAAGAAAAGAAAAAACGCCCCGTGCATATCCGGAAATCAGAGCCTGAAATTATTCAGCCTGACAAGGTCGAAGTTGCAGAACGTGTTAAAATTGAGGAACACCAGCCTTCCCTTGATTTGGGTAAGCCTGATGGTGAGTTTGAACTGCCATCGCTGCAATTTTTCAGGACGCATCAGGGCGAAATCAAAACATACAGTGAAGAAGCGCTTCAGGCCATGTCTCGTATGTTGGAGAAAAAGCTTCTGGACTACCGTATTGAGGGGCAGGTGGTGGCTGTCAAGCCTGGTCCTGTGGTGGTGCAGTTTGAATTTGAATTGGCAGCAGGCACGAAAGTTTCCAAGGTGATTGCGTTACAGGATGATTTGGCGCGCTCTATGGCTGTACGCAGCATTCGTGTCGCCGGGAATATCCCCGGGAAAAATGCGATTGGTATTGAGATTCCCAATGAGGAGCGTGAAATCGTGTACATGCGCCAGGTGTTGGCGAGCAAAGATTTTGCGGACAAAAAACATATCTTGCCCATGGCCTTAGGCGTGGATATTGCGGGGCAACCTGTGGTTGCGGATTTGGCTAAAATGCCGCATTTGCTGGTTGCGGGTACTACGGGCTCAGGTAAATCTGTTTCCGTGAATACCATGATTTGCTCACTGCTGATGAAATACACGCCCAAGGATTTACGTTTAATTATGGTTGACCCCAAGATGCTGGAGCTATCCATGTATGACGATATTCCACATTTGCTTGTGCCTGTGGTAACCAATCCGAACAAGGCGGCCAAGGCCTTGGCATGGGCGGTTTATGAAATGGAGCGGCGGTATCGCTTGATGTCGGAAACCAAAGTGCGCAATATCGCGGGCTTTAATAAAGTGGCCACTCAAAACAAAAAAGAAGGGCTTGAGGGCGAAACCGCGGAGCATATGCCATACATTGTGGTGCTGATTGATGAGCTGGCAGACTTGATGATGGTGGCTGGCAAGGAAGTTGAGCAGTCCATTTGTCGCTTGGCGCAGAAAGCGCGTGCGGCAGGCATACACTTGATTTTGGCTACGCAACGCCCGTCTGTGGATGTGATTACAGGTTTGATTAAGGCGAATCTACCCAGTCGTTTGGCTTTTCAGGTATCATCCAAAATTGATTCACGCACTATTCTTGACCAAATGGGTGCCGAGCAACTGTTGGGGCATGGTGATGCCTTGTTTTCCAACCTGGGTAGAGATATTCAGCGCGTACATGGCGCGTTTGTGGATGATCAGGAAGTCATGGATGTGGTTGAGCATTTGAAAAAGCAAGGTAAGCCTGAATATCGTATGGAAGTATTTGAGGCTTCGCTGGAAGGTGATGCTGCTGGCGCTGAGGATTTGGATGATGAGAAAGATGAAAAATATGATGAGGCTGCGGATTTGGTTGTAGAAAAAGGCAAATGTTCGGTGTCTATGGTTCAGCGTTATCTACGCATTGGTTACAACCGTGCCAGCCGTATTGTGGAACAAATGGAGCGTGATGGTTTGGTATCTCCGCCAGGGGCAGGTGGCGTGCGCCAGGTGTTGTCCCGCAACAGTGATGAGGCAGGTTTTGATGTTTAAGTTTTATACCACCATGTTGCTTGTGGTGGGCATGAGTTGTAACGCTTATGCCGCTTTCATAGCGCCAACATCAGATTTGGGCAGGGCTTTGACCCAAATGTCATCACTCAAAGGTTTTTCTTGTGATTTTAGGCAAGAGCTTACTTATGCAGAAGGCGGCAAGCGCGCATATACAGGCAAGTTGGCGGTGTTGCGCCCTGGAAAATTTCGCTGGCATTATATCAAGCCTTATGAGCAACTTTATATCAGTAATGGTAAGGGGATTTTGCTTTATGAGCCTGATTTGATGCAGGTGCAAAAGCTGGATGATTTGGGAGACGTTGACCCTGTGGTGTTGCAGCTTCTGGATGGGCGTATCGGGTTATCGGATGTGCAGCTGCTGGCATCAGAAAAGCGGGGTGAGGATATGGCCTGGCATGTGCGCATTGGTCAAGAAGGGCAAAGTGTTGATGTCTGGCTGGGCACGCAAAGCCAACATTTGAAATGGGTGGAAAGCAAGGATGTGTTAGGCAATGCCAACCGTTTGTATTTGCTCAATGTTGTGCCTGAAGCGCCTGATAATGATGTCTTTGAATTTGTCGCGCCTGAAGGTGTTGATGTGATTGGAGCTTGATAGTGGAAAAAAGGTTGATGTGGAGTCCATCCCGTATAACAAGGTTTACAGCATGTGTTGTGTTGTTCGTCGGTACAAACACGGTACAAGCGGCAACATTTGAGAATGTTGATTTAACGCCTGCTGGTGCGGGTGCTGCCAATGCGGTGGTTGCGGGCACGGGTAATCTATCCGATGCCTTTTACAACCCGGCAGGATTGGCGTGGCAAGATGGTGTACAGATGATGTTGGGAAACCAGTCTTTATATCGGCATAACAGTGTGGCTTTTAACAACAGTATTCGTTCAGGTTCTGAAGGGTTACCTGACGCGGCACTGTTTGCCATTTCCTGGTTGCCCAAAGGCTACAACTGGGGTGTTGCCGCAAGTGTTTCCACACCTTATACAAGTCAGAATGACTGGTCGGCGTCTTTTCCTGGCCTTCAGCTGTTTGACTTGAACATGCAACGCTATTCAGGCGATATATTTTGGCGGGTGAGTAATACCTTGGGTGTTGCCGTGGGCTTTGATATGTATGATGCAAACTTAAGTCTGCAAACAGGTGGTGCATCTTTTCGTGGTTCGGATTGGAGTCGTGTTGGCGCTCATATGGGATTACGCTGGGAAATCATGCCTTTTTGGACGCTGGGGGCGCATTATCGTCAAGGTGTTGATGTCAGCATGAGCAACAGTATTGGTGACGTCGCAAGTATTCAGCTTCCTGATGAATGGAGTATTGGCGTGGCACATGGTTTGTCGGATGATGAAATGTTGCTGGAGCTTGATATACGCCATAGTACATGGTCATCATTAAGTCATATTGATGTGTTATCCAAAGCAGGTGCAACCTTGCAGTCCAATACTGCCTATTTAAGAGACACCACAGATGCCCGGTTGGGTTTAACGTGGTATTGGCGGCATGATACCCAGCTTAGATTTGGTTACGCTTATGAACAGGGTGCAAACCCAAGCGATGGTTATCAACCGTTATTGTCTGATTTGACAGGGCATAAAATTTCCATGGGGTTTGGCGGTATGGCAGCAACCATGCATCTGGATGTGACCTGGACAGGCACATATTATGCAAGGGTGAGTGGTACAGGCGCGTATCCTGGTCGATATCATGATATGCGGAATAGCTTTATGTTTTCTGTGACCAAGAAGTTCTAGGCCATGAATATGGCGCTACCAGGCTTGCAACTATCTGATACACAAGCGCCATTGGCACATCGCTTGCGCCCTAAAACATTAGCAGAAGTGCAAGGGCAACTTGATTGTACTGAGCCTACAGGTTGGTTCGCACGTTGTATTGCGGAAGGTAGAGCCTTATCTTGTATTTTTTGGGGGCCTCCTGGTGTGGGAAAAACGACACTGGCTCAAATCATGGCAGAACATGCTCATATGCCATTTGTGCAGCTCTCTGCTGTTTCTGCGGGCAAGAAAGAAGTGCAGGATGTGGTGGCACTGGCCAAGAAAACGGGTAAAACCCATGTGTTGTTTTTGGATGAAATTCACCGTTTCAATAAAGCGCAACAGGATGTGTTATTGCCTTATTTGGAAGATGGCACGTTGATTTTGGTGGGCGCAACCACGGAAAATCCCTCATTTACCTTGAACAATGCCTTGTTATCGCGATGCAGGGTGATTGTACTCAAGGCATTGTCCGCCGATGCTGTGGCTCGCATCTTGAAACGAGGCGTACAAGCCTTGCAAAAGCAATCGCCTTCATTTGCCGTGGATGAAGAAGCGATAGCCTGGTTGGCCAAAGCTGCTGATGGCGACGCGCGGTATGCGCTGAATGCTTTGGAATCGCTTTTTGATGCCAATGAACATCAGGCCTGGCCTCTGGATGCTGTGCAAAAGCAATGGCAGCGCAAACAAGTCAGGTATGACAGGGATGGTGATGCTCATTATGATTTGATTTCCGCCTTGCATAAATCCGTGCGTAGTTCGGATGTTGACGCTGCGGTGTATTGGTTGGCGCGCATGCTTGAAGCAGGCGAATCACCATTATACTTGGCAAGGCGTTTGATTCGTATGGCTACTGAAGATATTGGCTTGTCCGACCCCAAGGCTTTAACGCTGGCTTTGGATGCCCAGCGGATGTTTGAAATTTTAGGCTCACCTGAAGGTGAGCAGGGGTTGTTTGAACTGGTGATTTATCTGGCGTTAGCGCCCAAGAGCAATGCTGTGTATCTGGCGGAAAAAGCAGCAAGAAAGCTGGCTAAGGAAACGGCGCACCTGGATGTGCCAGCACACCTGAAAAACGCACCAACCCGGCTCATGCAGGAGATAGGGCATGGTGATGGCTACCAATACGCACACCATGAAACAGATGCCGTGGTGACACAAAAACATTTTCCTGACGCGATGGAAGAAGTGCGTTTATTTGAGCCAGTTGAGAGAGGTTTTGAAAAAATACTGGCAGAACGCAAGGCCTGGTTGCAGGCTAGGCGTGATGAAAAGCGGGAAAAACAAAAAGATGGGGAGCATTAGAACGTGTTAAAGCAAGTCTTGGCCATTTCGGCAGGTGCATCCATGGGCGCGGTTTGTCGTTGGTGGATTGTACTGGTGATGCAGCGCTGGTTGGGTACGCACTACCCTTGGGCAACGTTATTTGTCAACGCGGTAGGCAGCTTTGCCCTGGGCTTTCTGGTGATTTGGTTTTTAGATAGGTCCCACTTGAGTGATTTATTACGGTTGTTGTTAACTGTTGGTTTCTTAGGCTCATTTACCACATTCTCTACTTTTTCTGTGGAAACTGTGCGTTTAATTGAGCTAGGTTCAATTACGGACAGTTTAATACATACTATAGGTTCGGTGGTGCTTTGCATTGGCATGGCTTGGCTGGGCATGTTGTTGGCTAGAGCCTAGATTTCCCCTTGCGCTGTACAGCAAGCGCATGTAATACAATATATTGTGTGGAAAGAGGCACATCTTCCAACAGCAAAAGAAAGCCGCGTGAACTTAGAGGAAAAACAGGTGTTTTATCTACAGGTGGCGACACATAGGGTGCAACCTTGAGTGTTTGCATATCTGCAGGCTCAGTGATGGGTTGAATGACCTCATCATTTTGCCCTGTTTGGGTGATAAAAGTGATTTTAATTTCTGGTGGTGGTAAAGGGTAGCCAACTTGATTGGATGCTTCCCCTTCAATAATTAAAGCTAAGCTATTGTCATCACGTTTGATCCATTCGCTGTGTACAGATTCAGGCTTGATTTGCCAATCACTATCTAAAATGGGTGCGCTTTTTTGGATTTGGAGTTGGTAACCACGAAACACCCCATGATGTGACCATAAATTCCAATTGTAGGCGATGCCACCTGCAGCAATCATGAGTAGAATCAAGCTCATCCATAGCCAAATATGTTGCTTACGCTTACCCATGCCTGATTGCACAAGGTCTTTGATGCCAAAGGTTGGCGCTTTTTCTTCCCGGGTTTGGAAAAATTGGGATGTGGCATCACCAGCTATCACACGATTGCCATAGCTATCAAATTCAGTATTACACTTATGACAGACCAATACCGCATTTTTAACTACGGCCTCAATTTGGTAAGAAGCAAAACATTCAGGGCAAATCACACGCATGGCGTAATTCTGACAAAGTTTAATAC
>CAZLES010000003.1:0-5198 GCA_964558615.1 uncultured Zetaproteobacteria bacterium | reverse complement strand
GCAAAACATTCAGGGCAAATCACACGCATGGCGTAATTCTGACAAAGTTTAATACGTTTGCCTACTGACAGCATATCAGGTAAACGCTACCCTTAGCCCATGAGCGATAGCCAACCCATCATTCAAATGAGTCATCTGATGATGCGTTACCCCACGGGTAAGGTGGCATTATCGGGTATCAATATGGAGATACCTCAAGGCAGCTTTGTATATTTGATTGGTGAGTCGGGTGCTGGTAAATCCACACTGTTGAAAATGTTGTATGGTGGTTTGCGGCCTACATCAGGGCAGTTGCAAGTGCAGGGAACCAAGGTACGGGATGCCAGTGAATCGCAAATTCGGGAGCTCAGGCAGCGCACAGGTATCATTTTTCAAGGCAACCGCTTGTTAAAGCCACGTACAGTATTTGAAAATGTAGCCTTACCGTTGCGGGTGCAAGGCTGGGATGCAGAGCGCTTGCTGCCACGGGTGAGAAAAGTGCTGTCGTTTGTGGGGCTGGAAGATCGCTTATGGTCCTATCCTGAAACATTATCAGGTGGGGAGCAGCAACGGGTGGCCATTGCTCGCGCCATGTTGTCGAACCCCCCTTTGATTCTTGCGGATGAGCCTACAGGTAACCTTGATGATGATACGGCAAGGCATGTTCTGGATTTACTGATGTCGCTGAACAAGCTGGGTACGACCATCATCATGGCAACGCATGACTTGCATTTGCTTACATCTCACCCTGGTTTGGTGGTACAATTGCATCAAGGCGCGTTGGTAACGGGGCAAAAAGACGATGGTTAATGCAACTGGCAAAAAACATGACGCGCGTCAATCTTCCATGCGCTTGCCAGGTGGTTGGCAGCTACCTCCTTTTGGTGTGCATCAAGTTTTGGCTTTAGTGATTGTTGCGGTCGCGTTATGGTCGGTTGCATTGATTTGGTTAGTGTTGCAAGGTGCTGAACAATGGGTGGGTTCCTGGCAGGATCAAGTGAAGGTACATGTCTATGTGGACAAAAGCCATGCTTCATCCATACAAGCTTTAATGGATAGGTTGGCTGAAATTGATGGTGTTGCCGATGTGCGCAAGGTGGATGATAGCGAAGCGCAGGCATGGATGGAAAAATGGTTGGGTGGCAGCGGGCTGGATGCCGTGAATTTTACCCAGCATTTGCCAGCAAGCATTGAAGTAACCTTACAAGAACCTCGTGTGGAAACGGTGCTGGACGATATTCGGGATGCGGCAGCAGCGCTGGATGCTGAAATCAATGAAGATGAATTAAAGCTTGTTGAAGCAGGGGATGTGTTAGGTACAATTCACAGCCTTGCCTGGTTTGCGACACTGATTCTTGGTCTGGCTATGGCCTTGATTGTGTCCAACACACTGCGCATGGTGCTGTTAGCGCGCGCGGAAGAGGTGTATCTGATGCGCTTGATGGGCGCAAAAGAATGGTTTGTCCGATTACCCTTTATCCTGGAAGGTGTTGTGCTTGGTGTGAGCGCGGGTTTTGTGGCATGGGTATTGATGTGGCCATTGATTTGGCTGACATCGGAATGGCAGGCCAGCCTTGGTATCGCCTTGGGAGGATGGGTGATGTTTTTACCCTTGCTTTTGGGCGGTGCTGTTGTGGGTGGTTTGGGTGCTGTTGTTGCCACTACCCATATGGTATCCCCTGAAGTAGAGCTCTAAGGCTAGTGATTGCGTTGCGGCAACTTTTCCCTTCCCAACCCTTTACCGAGCTGCCACTACCCTTTTTGCGTTGGGGGTTGTTGGTTTATATTGTTGCGGAGCTTTGTGCTTCTCTGGCCTTATCACAAAACCCGGATTTTGCTAAGCATGAGCAGGCGGTAATCATTGTACTGCGTCTTGTCGAATTGTCAGGGTTTGCATATCTCATCCACAAATTTGCGGTATTGCAAGATTTAGGCCTTGATATCCCTACATGGCAGGATATGAAGGTTTTTTTGCAGATTTCTGTGTGGTGTGTGGCTGCGTTTGTGGTGATATATGCTTTGATGCCACAAGTATTTACTTATGTGAGGCTGCCAATGTGGTTGCATGGTTGGCCAGGGTTGATATTGATGACTGTACTTGCTCCCGTGGTGGAAGAAATTCTTTTTCGTGGGTTATTATACCGTATCTTGCGTGAGCGCTGGGGTGTGGTGTTGTCTGTTGTGGTCAGTGCTGCTTTCTTTTCTATGGTGCATCACGGTTTACTCTTGTCACCACAACTGTTGGGCGGCATGATTTTTGCGCTTGCTTATGAAAAAAGTCGCTCGCTATGGGTAAGTATTGGCTTGCATATGGGCGCAAACAGTGCGGTTTATACATTATCCATGCTAGACTTGGCCACGCTGTACATTTCATGATTCAAAGGGTGAGGGAATATGAGTAAGGGTATGTTTTGGTTAACCATGCTTGGTGTTGTTATTTTTGGTGTGCTGGCCGCAACACGGGAAGTTTGGCAAGACCCTGCCAAAATGACGTATTTGGAAAAATATATACCCAAGGTCAATATTTTACCCCAAGAAAAAAGCGCGGCTTATGAGCAATCATGTTCAGCATGTCATATGCTATATCAGCCCAGTTTGTTACCCGCGCGTTCATGGAAAAAAATCATGGAGAATTTGAGCAACCACTTTGGTGATAACGCGGAGGTCGAGCCAAGGGTTGCCAGGGAAGTATCCGAGTATTTACAAAGAAACGCGGCCGATTATGTAGATAATATGTATTCAAAACCAATGATGAAATTACTCAAGGATGATGAAACACCCATGCGCATCAGTGATACGAAGTTTTTTGAGCTTACGCATGACTTGTTACGGCGAGAAATGGTGATTGATAATCCTGATGTGCGTTCGATTGCACGGTGTGAAATCTGTCATCATGAAGCGCCACAGGGAAGGTTTAATCGTTTTCAGGTCAGGATTCCCAATTTTTACTTGCAAGGTGTTTGGAAAAAGATGAAACGTGATGAGGAATAAGCGAAGCATCCAATAAGGCAGCATCAGGCTGCCGTACTTGATGGGTTATGTGAGAATCAGAATACAAATTCTCTTTCTTCAGCCATGCCTTCCATGGGTAACAAATGGGTTTCCGCGATGCCTGTTTTGCTGATGTTGTTTCCATCAATCACATAGTGCTCTAATGTCACAATATCATCGCCAATAAAGGCAATCATTTGGCTTTTTTCTGCCAGCAATGCCTGAATATGTTCTGGAATTTTCTTCAATGCTGCTCCCAGCACAATGACATCAAAATCCTTGCCGATACCAGCATCCGCAAGCGCTTGCTCATCCATGGCATTGACATGCACAATCGTGGCGTTATCAATGCCGTTATCGCTTAAATTTTTCTTGGCAAGAGCTGCCAACTCTTCATGAATCTCACAACTTATGACGCTTTGCGAAAGCAGGGCAAGCAGAGAAGTAAGATAGCCTGAGCCTGCGCCAATTTCCAGGATACGCTCTGTACCTGTCAGAGCCAGCGCCTGTAGAATTTGTGCTTCCTGAAGCGGTGTCATCATTTCCTGTTTTTGGGGTAAAGGTACAGAGCCTTCCATATAGGCAAGGCTGCGTACATGCTCGGGTACATACTTCTCCCGCGGTGATTCCATCAGTAGTTCGATAAGGTTTGGCTCTAAAACCTTGCAACAGCGAATTTGATATTCGACCATATTACGGCGTGCTGAGTATAATGTTGCTGAGTCCATGGGCAAAACCCTCCCGAAAATTATCGATGGCAAGGATGCAGCATGATAGCCAAGGATTCAAGCGTGTATTTTTGTAATACGGTCGCATTTTTGCTTGGGATAGGTATATTTTCGGGATAAGTCTGTAAGGTGCATCAAAGGAGATAGGGCATGTGGATAGCCAGTATTGCCATTGTAGTTGGCATTGCCTTGTTGGTTTGGAGTTCGGATAAGTTTGTGGATGGCGCATCAGGCATTGCCAAGAATTTCCAGGTATCTTCTTTGGTGATTGGATTAACGATTGTAAGTTTGTGCACATCTTTACCCGAAATGTTGGTTGCCTTGCTGGCAGCTATTCACGGCAACAATAATTTAGGTATTGGTAATGCCATAGGCTCAAATATTGCCAATATCGGGCTGGTGCTTGGCGCAACAGCCTTGATAGCACCGCTGGCTGTGCAGTCCAAGCTTTTACGGCGTGAATTTCCAGTGTTGCTTGTCATCATGTTACTTGCCTTGATTTTGATGTGGGATGGAGAGCTTTCCCGACTTGATGGTGTGGTGCTTGTGACGGGCCTGGTTTTACTGGTTTACTGGTTATTCAGGTTGGGTGTGTCCGAGCGTGATGAGCTTTTGGAAGCTGAATTTGCGGATGTTGTGCCACAAGACTTTGATATGGCAACATCCATCAAATGGCTGGTGATTGGACTTGTTGTTTTATTGCTTAGTTCTCGCATGGTGGTGTGGGGCGCGGTACAAATCGCAACCATGCTGGGTGTGAGTGATTTGGTGATTGGTTTGACGATTGTTGCCGTTGGCACAAGCTTGCCGGAATTGGTTGCTTCTATCACGAGTGTTATCAAAAAAGAGGCGGAGCTTGCGATTGGTAATGTTATTGGCTCAAACATGTTTAATATTCTGGCTGTCATATCCATGCCAGCTCTGGTATCCCCTGGCTCATTTGATCAGGCGACATTAAGTAGGGATATGCCTGTGATGTTTGTGTTTACCACTGCGCTTTTTCTTATGGGATACGGTATCAAGGGGCAAGGGCGAATTAATCGCATTGAAGGAGGGCTTCTTTTTTCGGGTTTTATCGCTTATTTGTATGTCCTGTATTTACAGTCTCTACAGGTTTAATGGTTTGCCCAAATATCCTTGATAAGGATTTCGCAGGTATCATCGCCTTCAACATGTTTGACATTCTTCATGATATCTAGTGTTTCTTTTACATGTTTTTTCTTGATTTTCTGTAACGCTTTTTGCACAGGTTCACTGCTTTGGTAAAACATTTCATAATCTTTGCCATCAAGCTTCATCAACATGCAATCGCTGATGCAGCGAACAGAAGCTGTACGCCGTTTTTTCGCGACAATAGCCGTTTCACCCACAATACCACCTGTTTCCACGGTTTTGACCAGCCGCTCTTTGCCACCCACGTCAATGGTGACGGCAAGCTTGCCTGTGCGCACCAAATATAAGTCTAAAGATTTGTCATTTTGTTTGAATAGCGTTGCTCCT
>CAZLES010000002.1:0-25843 GCA_964558615.1 uncultured Zetaproteobacteria bacterium | reverse complement strand
TCTCATGCATACATTCCAACACCATGGCAGGGTGAGGCTTGGATAAACAAATATCGGCTGTGCGCCATACTGGAAAAAAACGGTGCAAGTCAAATGTATCCATCACTCGAATCAAACCACGGCTGGATTTACCCGTGACCACGCCCATGGCATAACCTCGGCTGTTTAATTCTTCCAATGTTTCAATCACCTTGGGATACAAAGCAAGGCCAGACTCCATAGACCGATAATTACTACCATACGATTCACAAATCTTGGTTTTTAAGCTTTCATCCAAATCATCATCTGCCAGCTTTTCTACCGCTGCAACCAAAGATAAGCCGATAATCGACAGCACATCTTGATAATCAGGCTCTGCCAAACCGTGGTCTGTAAATGCTTTTTGCATGGCTTGCGCAATGGCACCATGCGAATCGGTAAGCGTGCCATCGCAATCAAATAAAATCAGTCGCATGTGTTAAAACTCAGGAGGCATTCCTTATTGTTAATCTGTTATGTCAAATATTCTCTGTTGGTATACATGACGGTTACAACAGCAATCTACAGCCAGTGCTTACGCCTTACCCGCCCAAGAATAAAAACCAGATTGCAACTCTTATTGCGGACAGAGCCTGGGTCAACCAAAAGAATGCACCCACCCCAAAGCTTACAGTAATACTTTGGAGTGATTAGCGCATTCCTCACTGTTTGTTAGGGCCTGTTAACACTAATGATGATGTTGTCGCTGCTGCACCAAATGCGGCCAATCAAGGGCGAGCAGAATTAGTGTTAACAGGTTCTGGTTACTTCATATCATCAATTGCCTATTTTTAATTGACCACCTTTTCCAAGACCACCTTTAACTTCTTGAGTCTTGTAGTTACGCAGTGCCTTAATCATATTATTATAGGCATCGACAAAAGCTGCGGTAATAACTTTACCCTCTGGAGTATTGGAATAAGCGCCAGCTCCTGCAAACATACCAAAGAAGCCCGCTCCACCTCCACCAAAATCCCAGTTTTTGGCTGTACCTGTCGCTGCAGCAACCTGGACACCTGAGCGATTATCAATCATCAACAATGTAGTTTGTGCCTCGTTTGATTTCATAGAGCCCATTAAACCACCAACCACATTACCAAATAGACCACCAATAGCCACTCCTGCCCCACCTGTTCCTTTCTGTGAGAATTGTATGCTTGGTTCTATTGTAAAATCAGCCGCAACCATTTGCCCTTTACCAAAATTGCTGCCTCCTCGAAGTTCTCCTGATTGCATCAACTCACGCTCGCGAGACATATCACGCATGGAGCGCCCACGCTCAACAATAACCAAACAATTTGATTGTTGAATTATTAAGCGCAATAACGGAATAGTGCTTCCCAATTGAGAGTAACGAGATTGATAGTAGTAATACCAATCACTTCGTTGATCCTCATGAATGCCAACAGTTCCAAGCGGGGCATCACAATGCTCTAAGTTGTTTTTCCCACCTTGAGAGCTTCCTCCAGCAGCCCCTCCACTAACAGACATACCAGAAGAGCCACCGAGCTTTGGTGTTGTTCCTGCGCAACCACTTATCATCATAGCAAGCGCAAAAAAACAGCTTGATACAATGATATTCTTATTGATGAAATGTTTCATTTGTCCTACCTCCCTCTATGAGCAGATTCATAAAAGGGATGCTTGCCATACTTGATGATATACAAATACAAGTACGAAACCTGACTTTAACACCCCTTCAAAAATCTATTCTTGCGACAAAAGTCACCACTTAAGGTAGCACTTTTTTGATTCAAAAGTCAAGTAATGCCAATAAACTTACCTGAAGCCTTTTCATTATCCCAGGGGTTGGTTATTCAGGGGATTCTTCCTTGGTATCTAACCATGCATCAAGCGTGCGTTTGACCTGCCATGTCAAAATCTTATCCACGGTGAGCACACGTTTATCATCTGCCAATCGGATATAAGTGCTCACCAAGTCTGTCGCAGGTTTACCCACAAATACATCCAGCAAAATATGACCTTGTTTATCTTGAAGCACCACTTCATTTTCATCCACAGCAAAACGCTGAAACAGTTCCGTCTTGCGCACCACCACGCGTTTGGCTTGCATGGATTGTAAATCATGCAGCAGTCGCTCCACTGCCTTGGTTTGCAAATAAGTAGGTGTATCACTGCCAACAAGCAGCCACTTATCTCCTTTGCGTTTACCTTTTAATATAACTTTACCCTTGGAAGAAATCGAGAAAGTTGCTACATCTTGCACGGTAAAATGTGGAAGTTCGGGTAAGCTTTGCAAGGTATCCTTGGGAGATTGTTGCATGATAATCAAGGCAACCAAACCTAATGTTATCAAAACAGCTATCAGCTCTCTCATGTTGATTCCACCTGCGCCTGATGACTTCGCTTACGTAAATACAACCAGCGCCAACCTGCCAATATCAAGAGCAATGCAGGTAAGGCAAACATCCACACCACTTTGAAAAAGGTGCGCTCTTGTTTATCCAGTTGTGCCAATGGACGCTGGGTTACACCCTTAGACCGCAATGCAATCAAAGCCTCATCATGGCTTAACCAGTCCAACATATTCAAGATAAACACTGTGTTTTCACCTGTGATAAATTCATCATCCAGCAACGCACTTGAACCTGATACAATCAAACGCCCTTGCGCAACATTTGGTATAAACGCATCATCCTTGCCCAAGGCCTTGCTAAACGCTGATGTCATTTGACCTTGCCAAACCAGCATCAATGCTTGCGGCGACATGTGTAGCCCTGCAAAACGCTTGCGCATACTGACAAGCGGATTCACATCAAATGGAGGTCCATCCTGCACCGCGGTCCATTCTGACGACGTGAGCAGTACATCCCTGCCTTGCCCTTCTTCTTTCCACAGCAATGGTGCAGCAAATGCCATGCTTACACTTTCCACACCTTGTGTGACCACAAAATCTTGATTGAGATTCACCACATTGGCCACAAACGGGTAATCCACAATTGAGCGAAATGAAAAGCCTGCTTGTTGCTGATTAACTGTAATACGGCTGGCCTGCTGATCCATAATGAGACCAGGCTCAACAGAAACACCCAAATCACTTAACAACCAATCATTGGCATACGAGTCCACTGGCTGAACCACAAAACCTGCCTGCAGCTGGGGCTCAGCATTGGATGCCAAGACCAACACCCCTTTGCCTGTCATACGAAACTGGTCGAGATGATACCTGAAACGCTCCGAAGGCTTTTGATCCACACCGTCCACAATCAAGGCCTGCACGGTATCAGGCACACTTTGGCTGGCTAAATCAACATCTATAAAATCATAATCATCTTGCACAAGCCTTTGCAGCGTTTGCAAATCTTGAGAAGCTTTCGCGCCAAAACCTGTGGCTATAGCAATGGTTTGTTTGCCTTTGCCTGTGAGCTTTTTAATTTTGCGTGTCAGCAAATATTCAAAGCCTGCATCGGTTTGTACCACAGGAATAATTTCTTGCTTATCCAAATATTCAATCACAATGGCAAGATAAGCTTGGCGCACCTGTGCCCTGTCATCTTCAATCACCTGCACCTGCACCTGAGGAATCCGCAATGCCTGCAAAGATGCTTGAATATTCGGGTCATCCTCGGGGTTGAGCATTTCAAAGCCAAGGTTTCCATCTGCCGCGTCACGATAATTCATGAGCGTATCTTCCACAAACTGACGAAGTTGCCCGTAGGGCTGTGGCAAGCCTTCCGTAAAATATGCCTTGATTTGAATCGGCTCATCCAGAGCCTGCAAAACCTGCCTGGTGGATGACGAAAGACTGGATGTCTGATTTTCACTCCAATCACTTCGCAAGTGTGAGCCTTGCGCTACAGCAAACAGCAAACCACTGATAAGCCATATCAAAATAAGCTTCAACCAGGCTTGACGACGAATGATTTTGCGTAAATCTGCCATGATTAACGCCACCTTCTGCGCTCAAGCGCGAACCAGGTCAAGCCAAGGAACACCGCAGTCCAGCATACAAACAATGTCACATCCGCAAGACTAACCACACCTCGCGTCATGTTTTGATAATGATTGATAGGGCCAAGCATCACCACCCAGTTTTGCAGCACAACAGGCAATGTAGGCAATGCCTGTGTGAACAAAAATATCGCCAGCAGCAAAATCAACCCTATGACATAAGCAATCATGGCATGACTGGTCAGCGCTGAAGCATACAGACAAACGGCAGCAAACGATGCCGCAAGCAACCATGCGCCCAGATAGGATGCCGCAATGGTACCCACATCAATATGCCCTAAAAGAGACAGGGTAAGCGGATAGAGTATGGTCAGCGTCAACAGGAATGTGATATGCCCAAGCAGACTGAAATATTTACCCAGTACAATATCAAGAGTGCGCGTGGGCATGGTGGCAAGCAGTTCATATGTGCCATCATGCAATTCATCGGCAAGCAAACGCATGGACATGGCAGGGATAAAAAAGATAAACAATAAGGGAAGCACTGCAAACCAATGCCGCATATCGGCTTGCCCATTCAAAAACAAGCTGTTGCCAAAGAAGAAACCCGATGCCAGTAAAAACGCAATCGACACCACATAACCTTGTGGTGTATCCAGGCTGATACGCCATTCCTTTTGGCATAATGCTATCACTGCATTCATGCTGTTCCTCCTGTAAGTTCTCGGAAGACATCCTCAAGCGAGGCTTGTTCATTGCGTATTTCTAAAAGCACCATATCTGTTGCAACCGCAGCCAAAAATAATTGTTCTGCAAGTTCACAATCAGGGTCAGGGTGCGATATTTCGATATGAACATGCCCATCGGCTAAAACTTCTTGGTTCACGATAGTCATCTCAGGTAAAGTGGCCTGCAAATGTGACAATAACTTATCAGCATCACCTTTCACTGTTGCTAAAACAAATGCTCCACCTTGGGCTTGTTTGGCAAGTTCTTCAGATGTACCTAAAGCTTGCAACTCACCCTTATCAATAATCATCATGCGGTCACACACCGCTTGCACTTCAGGCAAAATATGTGACGATAAAAGCACTGTCTTTTGCTCACCCAAGCGGCGAATCAAATGGCGAATTTCAATGATTTGATTGGGGTCTAGCCCTGTGGTGGGTTCATCCAAAATAAGGCATTGCGGGTCGTGTAACATCGAAGCTGCCAGCCCCACACGTTGCCGATAACCTTTGGATAACTCCTCAATACGGCGATACAACACCTGCTCCAAGCCACAAGCCCGTGCCATTTCACCAATTTTATCCTTGCGTGTTGCTGTTGGAATGCCATGTATTTTGCCTGTGAATTGCAGATAAGCTTCAACATCCAAATCGTGGTAAGACGGCGCATGCTCTGGCAAATAACCCACCAAGCGGCGAACTTGGATGGATTCAGCCAAACTTAAACCATCAATGCTTGCATCACCTGAAGAAGGGGGAAGAAAACAGGTGAGCATTTTCATGGTGGTCGATTTTCCCGCGCCATTGGGGCCTAAAAGCCCCATGACTTCGCCACGCTTAACCTCAAAGCTTAAATCTTTAACGGCAAACTGATTGCCATACTTCCTGCATAACTTATCAGCTTGAATCATAGGCAATATGTATGAACTCCAACATCAGGATTCAAGGGGGGGGCTCACACCCCAACCATGCAATAGATCAAACGCAATCAGTCAGCCTGCTGGCGAATCCAGGTGGGTATATCATACACATCATCATACACCGATGCTTCTGTTGCGGCTTGTGCCTGTGCCTGGTTGGTTCCTGTTGAAAAACCAGGCATGGGCACACTATCCAACACGGGCATCTTTGGCGTATGCATGGGTGTCACACTGGCCAACCTAGGTTTCGTGGGCTTTTGCAATCCTGTCGCCACCACAGTCACTCGCAACTCATCACCGGCATTTTCATCAAAGACTACGCCACAGTTCACATTAGCATCTTCATCCACCATATTGTATATAATGCTCATCACTTCATCATATTCAGCCATGGAAAGTGTTTCCGAAGCGGTTACATTCACCAACAAGCCTTGAGCCCCATGAATATCCACTTCTTCAAGCAATGGTGAAGTAATGGCCGCTTCTGCAGCTTCACATGCCCTGCCTTCACCAGAAGCCGCGCCCATGCCCATCATGGACAAGCCCTGATTTTCGGTCATCACTGCCATCACATCAGCAAAGTCCACATTGATATGGCCAGGCTTGGTAATGATGTCCGATATACCCCGCACCGCCTGAAACAAAATATCATCCGCCATGCGGAAGGTATCTTTCATGGACGTGTTTTTCCCTGCCAGACCAATCAACTTCTGATTGGGTATGGTAATCAAGGTATCCACCGCCTTACTCAAGGCCTCAATACCTTCTTCCGCAAAACGCATACGGCGCTTGCCTTCAAAGCCAAAAGGCTTGGTCACCACACCCACGGTTAAAATACCCAACTCCTTGGCAACATCCGCAATCACAGGTGCGGCACCTGTGCCTGTGCCTCCACCCATACCAGCAGTGATAAACACCATTTGCGTATCCTGCAAAAGCTCTTTGATATGCGCCCTGTCAGATTCCGCGGCATCACGGCCTACTTCAGGCTTGCCGCCCGCGCCCAAGCCTTTGGTGCTGTGTGAACCCAATTGCAAGCGTATATCTGCAAGACTCTGGGACAACACCTGGGCATCCGTGTTTGCCGCGATAAACCCCACACCTGAAAGCCCCTGCTCAATCATATTATTCAGGGCATTGCCGCCACCACCGCCAACACCAATGACCTTGATGTTCGCGACCTGTTTTTCCGTGTCGTCTAAAGTAAAGTTAAGTGTCATTTTATTTTCCCCTTCTTTCATTTTTTGTTGTGCATTGCTGAACTGTTGTCGTTGGTTGTATTCGTCGTCGCTTCATAGGCTACCCCCCAAACCAGCGCTTGATGCTACTCAATACGCCACCTTTGCTTTCATCGCTGTAGTAATGTTGTTGCTCCGCGCGATAACGTTGACCATACTTAATCAGGCCAACTCCCGTGGCATAAATAGGGCTATTCACCACATCCACCAAACCACCAATATCTTGTGGCCTACCAATGCGAACGGGCAGCTCAAAAATTTCATCGGCAAGCTCCTGGCTGCCTTCAAGCAGACTACTGCCACCTGTTAGCACCACACCTGCTGCTGCCAGCTCCTTGTAACCTGAACGGTCAAGCTCTTCTCTGACCAGTTCAAACAACTCTTGCATACGTGGCTCCAAAAGCTGTGCCATCACTTGCCTTGGCATGGATTGTGGAGGTCTGCCACCCACACGGGGGACTTCCACAGTTTCTTCAGGTGAAATCATGGAGCTCATGCATGAGCCGTACTTTTTCTTCAACACATCCGCTTCTCTTGCCGATGTACGCAGTCCTGCGACCAAATCATTGGTCAAATGATCGCCGCCCACGGGTATCACTGCAGTATGACGAATGGCACCATCAATAAATACCGCGATATCCGTAGTGCCGCCACCAATATCGACCAATAACACACCTATATCCTTTTCATCCTGGCTCAAAACCGCTTCACTGGACGCGATTTGCTCAAGTACCATATCTGCCACGTCCAAATCGCAACGGTTACAACACTTGATAATATTTTGCGCGGAAGACACCGCGCCCGTAATCACATGCACCCGTGTTTCCAAACGTACACCGCTCATACCCACAGGCTCACGAATGCCATCTTGCCTATCAATGATATATTCTTGAGGAAGCACATGCAGAATTTGCTGATCCGCGGGGATATTCATGGCCTTTGCCGCTTCCACCACACGGGTGACATCTTCTTCAGTGACTTCACCATTTTTGGTTGCCACCACACCATGGCTGTTGTAACCACGAATATGTGAGCCGGCAATACCCACATAGACTTTTCTGATGTCCACATCTGCCATCAATTCCGCTTCTTCAACCGCCAAACGAATAGACTCTACCGTACTTTCAATGTTGACCACCACACCTCGGCGCAGTCCTTTGGAAGGATGTGTGCCAATCCCGACAATATCCAGCCGCCCATCAGGCGCTGCCTCAGCAACAATACAGGCGATTTTACTCGTACCAATATCCAAACCAACGATAATTTGATTATCTCTACTCATTATATCACCTCTTGTCTGGCTGGTCGGATAAACCAGCGTTCAGGGATTCTTGCATCAATACGCCAGCGGCCTTTTGCCCAGCGCGGCAAAGCCAGAATATTGATGACTTGTGCTATCTGTTTCTCAACATCAGTTGACGCGATATGCCATTGTTCGCCTTGAGAAAAGTTTAAGCGCCAACCCTTGTTTGTTGTCATCACTTCACTCAAATGCGGCAACTTATATTCAGCATATGTATGCAATGCCAAAAGCAAGTGTATGGCTTTCCCAAGCTCATTCTGGCTTACCCTGAGCACAGGTAAATCCACCATTTCACCACGTTCTAAAGGTCGATAAGCCACACCTTTTTCATCCACCAGCTTCACTTGCCTGGCCTGCGTATCTTTCCACAGCGCCATGGGTCTGCGCGCAACCGCTCGCACCCATAAACCATCAGGCAATATTCTGCTCACCTGGACGCGCTGAATATCAGGAATATGCGCAATCAGCCCTGCTTGCAGGACTGCAGCACGGGTATGCCAATAATCCAAATCCTTTTGTTGCTCCAAATAAGCCTGAATTTGTGTTTTGATGTGTGGAGCAGCCTCAATATCCCAGTAAGCCAAATGACATTGTGTATTCAGCTTCCAGATGCCAAAGCCACCCGTCACCACAACCAGAAGAATCGTCATACCCCGCAATAAAGGTTGCGCCCAACGACTTGGCTTACGCACAGGCTTCACTGTTTTCTTGTGGCGGCGAACATTGCCAACTTCTTTTTTTCTGATGAACGGCAACTTCATGACCTGTCTCCATCCTGTGTCGCCAATGCTGCTTCTGTCATCATCTGGCAAAGTTGCGCGAAGCCAATACCTGCCTCGGCTGCTGCCTTGGGCAACAAGCTTGTCGCTGTCATACCAGGAATCGTGTTGACTTCCAGAACCACAGGCTCTCCCGCATCCGGCACAATCAAGTCCACACGCGGCGCACCCGCGCACCCTACGGCTGTTACAGCCTGTTCAGCAATGCGTTGACATTGCTCGCTTTGGCTTTCTGATAATCTCGCGGGACAATAGTAATCGGTTGCTCCGGCAGTGTATTTGGAATCAAAGTCATAAATGCCTGATTTCGGGGCAACCTCCACAGGTGGCATAGCCTGACCATTAACCACAGCCACAGCCACTTCCACACCCACCACACAACTTTCAATCAGCCAGTTATCCAGGGAATCAAGATGTAACTTGTCCCATGCGGCTTTATGTTCAACATAATGCAACCCCACACTGGAACCTTCCGATACCGGCTTCACAAATACGGGATACGATAAAGGTTGGCCATCCTTAATTAATACATCTTCAGGTGTACGAATACCCATATCATCCAGCACACATTTGGTGATACGCTTATTCATGCAAACCGCAGATGCGGCAACACCTGAACCCGTATAAGGCAAATGTAAGATATCCAGCATACCCTGAATACATCCATCTTCTCCATATGTGCCATGCAGCGCAATAAACGCCACATCTGCCCGCACACCCTGGATTTGCCGCATCCACAGGGTGGTATCCTCGGATAAGTCCACGGCAACAACATCCATACCCAGCCTGGTCAATGCTTCAAACACGGCTTGCCCCGAGCGCAATGAAACCTCTCGCTCTGCGGATGCGCCACCCATGAGTACAGCAATCCGTTTACCCATCAAGCGGCTCATAATACACACCCCACAAGCCTAACCTCCGGCTCTAGATCCACACCTTTTTCTGCCTTGACCATATCTTTTGCCAAACGGATTAAGGCCAGCACATCCTTACAACTTGCGCCACCCTGATTAACAATAAAATTGGCATGTTTATCTGAAATACAGGCCCGACCAATCTGCTTACCCTTCAAGCCTACGCTTTCAATCAGCCTTGCTGCGAAATCACCTTCCGGATTCTTGAAAACCGAACCGCAATTGGGAGCGTCCAAAGGCTGGGTCGCGCTACGCTGGCTACGCATATCACGCATGGTTTGCTTGATGGCTTCCACACCTTTTTCAGCCAGCGCAAATGTAGCCGATAAAACCAAGGCACCTTGCGGCAATGCTGTATAACGATAGCGCATATCCAGCTCTTCCCGGGATAAGACTTGCACCTTGCCATTACGGTTTAGTACCTTGACCGATTGTAAAACATCCGACACCTGCTGCCCAAACGCGCCCGCGTTCATCGCCACACCGCCACCCAAATCACCAGGTACTGTCGCCATAAACTCCAACCCTGTTAATCCCGCGCTGGCAGCTACTTGAGCCATTTTACCCATGCGCGCGCCTGCGCCCGCGGTCAACGTATGCCCCGCGGTTTCCAGCGTACTCAAATCACTTAAATCCAACACCAAACCATCAATGCCCTGGTCTGAAATCAGCAGGTTTGAACCTCGACCAATGGGAAACACATAAGTATCCTGGGGGATAAACAGCATGGCTTGTATCAAAGCTTCTTCATCCCTAGGACGAAACAGCATGGCAGCATGCCCTCCCACACCCAGGGTCGTGCGCTCGGCAAGCGGCGCGTCCATGCGCACATCACCAAACTGTTGCAAATCGGCGTATAAACTCATGATACACCTCCCCATGCCTGGCGAATCTCTCTTGCCATGGCCCCAATCGAGCCCGCACCCATCATCATGACCACATGCCCTGCCTCCAGCTCCTGATTGACCCAGCTTTTTGCGGCCGCCTCTTCCATCACATCCACATCCCTGTGTCCACGTTTGCGCATACCGCTGGCAAGCCATGCCGCATCTACGCCCGCAATGGGTTGCTCACTGGCAGCGTAAATGGGAAGCAGGCGAACTTTATGCGCGATATCATACGCGCCCAAAAATTCATCATATAAATCTTGTGTGCGTGTAAACCTGTGTGGTTGAAACAGCACGGCAATCGTTTTCTCGGGCCAGCATGAATGAGCAGCCTGCAAAGCCGCACTGATTTCTTTGGGGTGATGCGCATAATCATCCACCAGCACACCCGCACCTGCTTCATAGCAGTGAAACCTGCGTTGAATACCTTCAAAGCTTGCAAACCCCTGACGAATCACATCAAACGCAATGTCCAAATCCAGTAGCACAGCCACTGCCGCCAAAGCATTCTCCGCATTGTGCAAACCTGGCATGGGCAATACCATTGTTCTTGTATCACCATCCGCAAAACCAATCGTAAGCTGCTGTTTGTATCCATCAACAGTAACACCTTTCAGGTAAAGGTCTGCTTGCGGGCTGGTGCCATACGTGGTAACAGGCCTGTGCAAACCATCGCGCAACAATGCCACATTGGGATGTTCATGGTGTAACACCACACGCCCGTAAAAGGGTGTGAGACTGACAAACTGTTTGAAGGCGGTAATCAAGCTATCAAAATCGCCATAATGATCGAGATGTTCCGGATCGATATTGCTGACCACGGAAATCATGGGCGACAAACGCAGGAACGAGCCATCGCTTTCATCAGCTTCAGCGACCAACCATTTGCTTTCACCCAGGCGCGCGTTATGGCTTGTGGACATCAAGCGCCCACCAATCACATAGGTCGGGTCAAGGCCAGCTGTTTCCATCACATGCGCAATCATGGATGTAATCGTGGTTTTACCGTGGCTTCCAGCGACGGCAATGCCTTGTTTCATCCTCATCAGTTCAGCCAGCATTTCAGCGCGTGGAATGACGGGTATACCTTGCTGTTTTGCTGCTGCAATTTCAGGGTTATCCGGGCTGACTGCTGAACTTACCACCACCACTTGTGCGTCACCCAGGTTTTCAGCGGCATGACCCACCATCACTTTCATGCCAATCTCTCTTAGACGTTGCACATTGGGGCTTTCTGCAATATCCGAGCCTTGCACCTGAAAGCCCTGGTTGAACAAGACTTCAGCAATACCACTCATGCCAATACCACCAATACCTGTAAAGTGAATGCACTGCACGCGTGATTTCATGCCTTCACCTCCAGCATGCGCATACCCAGCAGCGGACTTAATACATCGACTTGCCGCTTGTCCGCGTCACGAATGGCTACAGCTTTGGCCGCATCACTCATGGCTTGCAGCACTGCCTTGTCAAACAGTATTGCGCCAATTTCACGGCTCAAACGCGCTACATCACATGTTTTTTGCTGAATGATTCGAGCTGCCCCTGCCTCTTGCATCACCAAAGCATTGAAGTATTGATGGTTATCGGCCGCCCAGGGCAAAGGTACGAACAAACTTGGCATGCCCACAACAGCGGCTTCACCTACCGTCATGGCACCTGCTCTGGCAATCATCAGGCTGGCCTGTTGATACAAGGCTGGCATGTCTGAAGAGAAATGTTGCACATCAGCTTGTATGCCTACGGCATCATACAAGGCCTGCACTTTTTCCACGCGGCCATCACCCGCACCCACCAGGTGAATGACCCGAAATACCCTGCCTTGCCTAGCCAAATTCTGGCAAGCTTGCGGTACGGTTTCATTGAGAAACATCGCACCTTGCGAGCCACCCATAATGAGCAGGCAAGGGGTATGCTGTAAATGATATGTCACCCGCAATACATCCGCCCGAATCACATTACCTGTCACTACAACTTTATCAGGGCGACGAAAGTGTTTCGCCGCAAAGGCAAAACCCAGCATCATGGTATCACAAATACGATATAATACCCGGTTCACCAAACCAGGAATCGCATTTTGTTCATAGAGCACCACGGGCACACGTGATATGAAAGCCGCCACCACACCCGCCACACTGGCATAACCGCCCACACCCACCAGTACAGCAGGCTTATGTTGTTTCCACACCTGGCAGATTTTGAATACTGACCGGGGCAGCTCCCAAAACAACACCCTAAGCTTTTGTATCAAACCCGCGCCCTGCACGGCATGCATATTCAGCAAAAGTACATCTTCACCGCGCTCGGGAAGCAAGCTTGCTTCCAAACCACGTTCAACGCCGATAAAGGAAACCGATACATCCGCATCACAGCCGCGAACCGCATCCGCCAGTGCCAACGCGGGCATGACATGCCCGCCTGTGCCACCGCCTGCAATACATAGGTGTTTCATACGGCTCATGCCTCCACCTCCTGAAGAGGGGTGCTACGCCCGCGTTGCCCCCGTGTATTGACTGCTTTCGCGCCCTGATGCCTTTGCACGGAGAAAATAAGCCCTATCAGCATGCAACTGCCTATTAAGGCACTACCACCATAAGACACCAGGGGCATGGGCATACCTTTGGTGGGAAATATGCCCATGGCGGCACCCAGGTTAATCAAAAATGCCACTGCCAGTAAAAGTGTGCATCCCATAGCCAGAAGGCGGGTAAATAGTGTATCTGCTCGACGCGCAATACGAAAGCCTCGCCAAAATAATATCGCGTACACCACCATCAAACCCAATATACCCAACAGCCCCAATTCTTCACCAATCACTGCCGATATAAAATCGGTAAAGCTTTCAGGAAGATAAAACAGCTTTTGCACGCCTTGGCCAAGCCCTGCGCCTGTAATACCTCCCACCCCAAAGGCAATTTGCGACTGCACAAGCTGATAACCTGAACCAAACCTGTCCGCCCATGGGTCGATAAATGATGTTATCCTTGCCACACGATAGGGCGCGGCCATAATCACCACAGCAAGTACAGGTATCGCGGCGACAAACAAACCCAGCAAATGCCTGAACGGCACGCCACCAACAAACCATAAGCAAAAGCTTACGCCTATCAGTAATGCAGCATTGCCAAAATCAGGCTGTGCCAACAAGAGTGTGACCATAAAGAAGAGCATCAACAACATCGGCATCAAACCATGAGCAAGTGAAGGAAGCCGCTCCTGAAAATTAGCCATGTAATATGCCAGATAAAGTATGAACACGGGCTTGATCAACTCAATCGGCTGAATCGTCATACCCCACACGGAAAACCAGCGCGTTGCACCATTGATGTTGCTGCCCAGTACCAAAACAGCAATCAAAGCCACAAAACTCACCAGCAATAATGGCATCACCATAGCCTGCCACCATGAAGGGCGCACATTGGACATTGCCCACATCACCAACAGCCCTACAGGTATGTAAAAGCTCCAGCGTAGCAAGATATGCCACGGTGAACCATAGCGAACATTGGCCACTTCAAGGCTGGCACTACCAACCATAATCAAGCTGAACAGCATCAACGCAAGAACGCTTAGCAGCATCCAGGCGTCAAAAGGGTTGCGTGTGTATTTTGTCATGCTCGCACCCCTTGTTCACTCAGCAGCGCGCGAATAGCCTGAATAAAGGCCGCACCCCGCTCGGCATAATGTTGATATTGATCCTGGCTTGCCGCCGCAGGAGATAAAAGTACAGGGCAGCCATCCCCTTCCTGGCTGGCATCAGCAACGGCTTGTTTCATGGTTTTTGACACCTTGAAAGGAACATCCGCCTGCTTGAGCAAAGCTTCATACGCCCTGGTATCCTCACCTATCACGCAGGCAAAGCATACATGCTGCTTCACCACATCAAGCATGTCATCCAAGGCTAAATCCTTGCGCAAGCCACCACAAATCCAGACCACTTGCGCAAAGGAGTTTAGTGCCGCAATCGCAGCATCGGGGTTTGTTGCCTTGGAATCATTGTACCAATCACGTCCAGCGATATGCCCCACAAACTCCAACCTGTGCTCCAACCCCTGAAAACTCATCAGGGCTTCCTCAATCACGGCAGAAGATACACCATAATCGGCAGCAACCTGCGCGGCGACTGCTATATTTTGCTGCTGATGCCTGCCACGCACCATCAGGGATGAGCAGGCAATGGTCTTACGCTCACCTTCTTGATGCCAAAAGATTTGGTCGCCTTTACCATGACACAACACCCCGGCAACCACATTTTCATTATAGGCTTGCTTAATCACACCAAAGCGCTTGACAATCACCCCGCGCCCATGCAATTCATCAGCAAGCTCTTGCCATATATCATCGTGAGCCAATAGCGCCCTGTCACCAACAATCATTTGCGCGAACATGCTGACTTTAGCTGCCTTGTAGCTCTCAGGTGATTCATGCATATCTTCATGATCAGGCTGCACATTCAGCAACACCGCGTAATGGGGATGCAAATGTCTTGCCCGTTCCAGTTGGAAGCTGGATAGCTCCAGTGCCACACGGGTGGGCTGCCCATCTGCCAATAAATCCAGCATGGGTATGCCGATATTGCCACCCGCATCACAGCCACCATCCAATGTTTCCAAAAGCAAGGCAATCATTTGTGTGGTGGTGGTTTTACCATTGGTACCTGTCACGGCAATCAACTCACCAGTGTAGTGGGCTAAAAATTCATCCAAATCTCCATGTACTTCCACGCCGGATTTGCGTGCCTCGACCAATGCTGGATGCCGCCAGTCTATACCCGGGCTGACAATCACTTTATCAAAGCCCAGCAATGCCTCTGCCTTTAAGTGACCTGTATGCAGGGTAATATGTTGCAAATCTTCAGGCAATTGTACCGATGCCTCATCAAAGCATTCAAAATACATGTGCAATCGCTGCAAATGATAAGCCACGGACAGACCTGTTTTACCCATGCCAACCACGGCGACTTTCTCCTGCTTCTCAGTCATCAGCGCAACTTCAGGGTGGACAATGCCACCAGAGCCAGAATCAGGGTCACAATCCAGAAACGGACAATAATTTTGGGTTCTGCCCAGCCTTTAAGCTCATAATGATGATGAATGGGAGCCATGCGAAATACCCGTTTGCCTGTCATCTTGAAGGACGCGACCTGCACCATCACCGACACAGCCTCAAGCACAAACAAACCACCTGCAATCGCCAACAACAATTGCTGATGCACCGCACAAGCCACAAAACCAAGCGCGCCCCCCAGGGCCAACGCGCCCACATCACCCATAAACACTTGCGCGGGGTAAGTGTTGAACCATAAAAAGCCCAAACAAGCGCCAACCAGAGCTCCACAAAAAATCGTCAACTCACCAGCGCCTGGCACATAGGGAATCAACAAATATTCAGAAAAACCGCTATGCCCGGCCACATAAACCACCACACCCAAAGCCGCAGCCACCATAAAAGTAGGCGCAACAGCCAAACCATCCAGGCCATCAGTCAAGTTCACCGCATTGGATGTACCAATCAATACAAAGATGACAAACGGGATATAGCCATAACCCATATCCCACTGATAATTGATAATGGGAATATCCACAATGGGCTCAGTCATTTGCATGAGAGCTACTGCCGCGATACTCGCAAAGACCAACTGAAGTATCAGCTTCAAACGCCCCGCCAACCCATCAGGATGATGATGCTTGAGTTTCAAGTGGTCATCCAGCCAGCCAATCAGCCCGTACCCCAAGGTAACCATCAGGGCTAGCCAGACAAAGGTATTGCTTAAATCCGCCCATAGCAGCGTGGTCAGTGTCAATGTTGATAAAATCAGCAGACCACCCATGGTTGGTGTGCCCTGCTTGGCAAAATGGCTTTGCGGGCCATCATCCCGAATGGGCTGCCCCTTATTTTGGCTGGATTCCAGATAACGAATCAAAAATGGACCAAATACCCAGCTCAATACAAGTGCTGTAATCAACGCGTATGCAGCACGAAATGTGATGTACTGAAAAATGTTCAGAAAGGAGTACTGATCTGCTAGCGGATACAATAAATTATATAACATGCTGGCCTCGCTCTTGTAAAAGTTGGCTGATGGCATACAACCCTGTACCATGAGAGCCCTTGACCAACACAGTACTATCCGCGACTGGAAAATCCTGTCGCAAAAGCCAGTCATTCAATGCCTGAATATCCTGAAAGTGGTGGATATTGGTATCCGGATGTGTCGCGGCCAGCCCTGCCATGAGGTGCCCCACCGCCAGCACTTCATCAATATCATGCAGGTCCAGTTGTTGATGCAGTTGCTTCGCTTCTTCTCCCAGCTCCAACATATCGCCAAGAATGGCAATCCTGTATCCTTCCAGGGCAGCAAGCGTGTCCAGAGCTGCCTGCATGGATACAGGGTTGGCATTATAGGCATCATCAATCAGGGTAAACCCAGGCAAGGCATGGATAGTCATACGCCCCTGCACAGGCTGCCAACTTGCCAAAGCCGCACCTATTTCTTGCAATGTCCAGGTTTTCCTCAAATCCTGTGCCAGCCTTAACATCACCGTTGCCACCAAAGCCATATCTTCCGCCCAGTGCCTGGCGGGTAACAACAAGTCCAGTTGGCAAGATGATTGCCCATGTTTCAGTGTAAGGATTTTACCCTGCAGCGACCAGGCAACCGCATCCGGGCTTTCCATGGTCAGGGCATGCTCAACTGGACAACCCACTTGAGCAAACGCATCAGCCACTCCCTGACCCAGCACTGCCCAGCCCTCCTGACGCAAGTGGGCAAACAACTGTGCTTTTTCCCGGGCAACCCCTCGCATGCCTCCTAAACCTTCACCATGCGCCTGGCTCAAACCCGTCACCACCACAACATCAGGCTGCACAATCTCAGATAACCGCCGCATTTCGCCTTGCTCGCTAATACCGCACTCGACAAGTGCAATATCTGTATTCATTTCTATATTTAACAAGGTTTTGGGTACGCCAATAAGGTTGTTCAAATTGGCTTTCGTTGCCGCAACATCCATCGCCAATGCCCGGGTGGCATGCTCAAGCATGGAACGCACTGTGGTTTTGCCGTATGAGCCTGTAATCGCAATCACCTTGGTATGCTGCAAACGGCTGCGATAAAACCCTGCTATATCACCCAGCGAGTGCAAGGTGTCTGCCACTTTCAACTGCGGTGTAGCAAGCGTTTGCCACTGCAGCACGCCTGCCTCATCACCAATCAGGGCTGCCGCATCATCCGCAACATGGCGCGCGTACGCATGACCATCAAAATGAGGGCCACGCAGCGCCAAAAAGGCATGCCCCTTCACAAAATGACGTGTATCCGTACCAATCCCTTCAACCACATCTGCCTGTTTGCCACCAACCCATTCGCCCTGGCTTGCCTGCATCAACTCTTGTCCCGTCAAGCGCATGGTTGCACCTGCCGTTGCTGCAAGGCCTTGCGCGCCTGCTCTTTATCACTCCAGGGAAGTCGTTTACCCCGAATTTCCATATACGATTCATGCCCTTTGCCAGCAATAACCAAAATATCATCCTGATGCAGGGCCTGTACAGCCTGTGAAATAGCTTCCGCCCTGTCTTCCAGCACATGGATATGTTCGCAAGAACCATCCACACCAGCCAAAATATCCGCCGCGATATCAGCTTGTGCTTCATCCCTTGGATTATCTGATGTCAGCCAGCAAATATCCGCATATCGTGCGGCAACTTCCCCCATTTTTGGTCGTTTGGCCTTATCCCTGTTGCCACCACAGCCAAACACCAATAAGAGTTGCCCTTGGCCAAGTTTACGCGCGCTTTGCAAACAACGCTGCAAACCTTCTGCCGTATGCGCGTAATCAATCAACACCTGCGATGCTTCATCCACTGGCTCCAGGCGACCCGCAGGCGCGCTTAACTTGCCATCATACGCCTGAAACGCGGCCAGTGACAAACCAAATTGCTCACGCATTAGCAACGCGACAGCGGCAAGGTTTTCCACATGAAAATCAGCCAAAGACACCTGTTTGAAAGCAATCTCACCACTTTCATCCCTGAAATAGGCCTTACCACCATCAACATGCCATGTTAAATCTGCATCCTGATGCTGTGCATACCACGAAACTTCTGAAGCAATATCAGCCAGTGCCTGTTTGATGATTTCATAATCAGCATTGGCCACCACAGTATCACCAGCACTGGCCACACCCTGAACAAACGAAGTTTTGTGTGCCAAATATGCCTCAAAACCACCATGATCTTCCAGGTGGTCATGGCCTATGGTTGTCCAGACCGCCGCAACAATGGGTAACCCCGCAATACGCTCCTGGGCAATACCATGAGAAGAAACCTCAAGCACCAACGCACCCACCCCTTGTTGCTCCGCGAGCGCCAACAAGCGATGTAATGTCATAAGGGATGGTGTGGTATTCCCCAGGTCTATCATCTCATCTGCTGAGGATTGCCAGCCTAAAGTACCCACTGACCAGGCAGAACCCAAATGCTGCTCCAATACTTCCCTAAGCATCCAGGCCACTGAAGTTTTACCATCCGTACCTGTGATACCGATGCATGACACTGATGTTTGTTCGGTTTGAAACCATCGGCGCAGCAACAAGCCTGCTGCCTGCATGTCTGGCACACACGCGCATGGAACAGCAAGTGCTTCCTTCATGCTTCCCACCACAATCACGGAAGATGCACCAGCCCGAACAGCCTCCGCAATCATGGCCTGTTTGTCTGGCACACGTGGCAAGCATAAAAACGTGTCCCCCGCCTTGAGCTTCCTTGTATCATCACAAATATTCGACACCCATACATCATCCGAATATACGCCAAACCCAAATATCAAATCAGAAAGCCTTTGTGGTGGTACGGAAAGGTTAAGCTTATTCATCCAACCATACCTCCAACACATCCCCTGCCCGCAATGCCTGCACATGCTCAGGCTTGCTTTGGGTCACCCAGCCACTGCCATGCAACTTCAGCTCAAGCCCTGCTTTCGCTGCGAAACGACGAACTTCTCGCAATGATAATCCATAGAGAGAATGTATAGGGTTTGCAGCATCCAAAGACATATTCGCCTGCTCTATTTGCCAATCCCTGGTCACAAAACCATCATCCCCAGGCATGGTTTGGGGTGAAACATTGGGAGCAATACCCAGCATGGGTAAAGCCATGGCCGCGATTTGCCTGAAGATGGGAGCAGCCACTGTACCCCCATAGATGCTGGTTTTGGGTTCATCCACTACCACCACAATCACAAGTTTGGGATTATCCGCAGGTGCTGCCCCAGCAAATACTGCGGTAAACTTGTCTTTGGAATAGCCGCCTTTCCCATCTGGTTTTTGTGCTGTTCCTGTTTTTCCCGCAACGGTATAACCCACAGGAACGGCTTTCGTACCTGTACCCCCCTCCCTGGTTACATCTGCCAGCATCTGTAACACATCCTGGGCAACTTGCCTGGAAACCACCCTGCGCCCCTGTTTCGGGCTTTCTTCCTGAATCAACTGTGGTGGGTAATACACGCCACCATTGGCAAATACCGAAAAGGCAGCCGCAAGCTGAATGGGGGTCACCGCAATACCTTGCCCAAAGGCAATATTGGCTGTCTCCACTGGCCCCCAGCGCTCCAAATCAGGCAAAATACCTTTGGACTCCCCACCCAAACCAATGCCTGTTTTATGGTGAAATCCAACATCCATCAACACACGATCCAAATCTTCCTTACCCATATCCAGGGCAAGCTTGGCCGCGCCAATATTACTGGAAACAACAAGCAGCTTGCGCAAGTCAATCCAGCCTTCCGCATGGTCATCCTTAATGGTTTTACCTGCGACTTCAAACTTGCCGTTTTCACAATAAATCAGTGAATCCTTTGTCCATCTTCCTGTAGAAAGTGCTGCGGCTACTGTAAATGGCTTGAGCACAGAACCCGGCTCAAACACATCCGTAACCACACGATTACGCCAGTCTTTAGGCCTGTACTTCCCAAAGGCATTGGGGTTGAATCCTGGCCAACTGGTCATCGCCAGAACTTCCCCCGTGTGTGGATTCATCACCACCACAGAACCACCTTTAGCCCCTGTTTTTTTTACCCCATTCGCCAGCGCCGCGTAGGCAATACTTTGTACGCCAATATCCAGATTTAGGGTTAAATCCTGCCCGGGTTCAGGCTTTTTGATCCATGTGCTGCCCGGCAGCTTGATACCATTCGCCGCTTTACGCAGTTGCACTTTACCCGCTTGCCCTGACAACTTCTCATCAAATGCGCGCTCAAGCCCTTCCAACCCATGATTATCAATGCCCACAAACCCCAATAAGTGCCCGGTTTCCGGGCCATAGGGATAATATCTGCGCCATTCCTTCTCAATTCGCACCCCTGATAAAGCCAAAGCCTGAACACGTTGCGCGACTTGCGGAGACACCTGCCTTGCAAGCCATACAAAACCCTTGCGCTTGCCCATGCGTTTTTTCAGTGTTGGCAATGGTATATCCAGAGCCTTGGCCAAAGCTGGCAAATCCTCTGCTTGAATATCCTCACCCACCGCAGCAACCGATGGCACTTCAACACTTTCTGAAAGTATGCGCCCATCCCGATCCATGATGGCGCCACGCGGCGCTGCAACTTCAAATTGACGAATCCGCTGATGATTGGCCTCTTGCGCCAGCTTGTCTGCCTGAAACCATTGCAAATCCACAGCGCGAACAATCAGCAGAATCAAGCCAAGAAACACCAAGCCCATCACAGCTTCCATGCGCCGTTGCTCCGCGATGTGTTCTGGATTGTTGCCGCGATACATCATGGCTTCACCACCTGCATGGCAGTGGGCGCTGCCATACCCATCTCTCTTGCAAGTCGCCGCAAGGTATCTGGTCGCATCATGCTTGCCAGCTCAAGTTTAAGGCTTTGTACATCTTGCACCAAAAGTGTCTTTTCCTTTTTTAGCCTTGCTATATCTTGTGCCACATCTACCCGCTTGTATGACAGCCATACCTGCCCCGCGGCAAGTACACCAATGCCAGCAACCAGAGCTATCCAGGACATACGACCTAACATGACACATCCAGTTTTTCAGCCACGCGCAGCATTGCGGAGCGACTTCTTGGATTCGCTTCAATTTCTGCCTCACTGGCACGCACAGGTTTTTTCTGCACCCACTTCATGCGGGGCTTAAAACCACAAACACATACGGGGAAATCTCGTGGACAAGTGCAGCCATGCACTTCCTGTTCAATCAAATCACGAACGCGCCTGTCTTCACCTGAATGAAATGAGATGACAGCCAGGCGACCACCAGCCTTCAAAAGCTTGATGGATGCCTGAATGGCCTGGTCAATTTGAGCCATTTCATCATTCACCCAAATACGCAAAGCCTGAAACGTGCGTGTTGCGGGATGGGTGCTGCCATAACGTTTCTTCCTTGGCATGGCGTGAAAACAAACATCTTCCAAATCGCGCGTGGTTTTCAACTGACCTGCCTTGAAGCGTTCCAGAATCGCACGGGCAATACGACCCGCAAACCGTTCTCCACCATACTCCCGAATCACCTCAGCCAAGCGTGACTCAGACACACGCTCCAACTTTTTCAGCAACGGCTCTCCCGCGTTGAAATCCATACGCATATCCAGAGGACCTTCTTTCATAAAGGAAAACCCTCGCTCCGCGTTATCCAGTTGCGGTGAAGAAACACCAAGGTCAAAGCCAATACCACTGACTTCCGACCAGCCCAAAGCATGCGCGGCCGCCTCCATGCTCGCAAAATCCGTATACGCGATATGAAAGCGTTTGTCCTCTTCCATCAATACCTTGCCCACAGCAATGGCTTCAGGATCTCTGTCCAGAGCAAGCACTTCTGCCTTGTCAGACAGTACTTCAAGCATCAATCGCGTATGCCCGCCGCGGCCAAAGGTCGCATCGATATAACGGCCATTCTTGTCAATGCACAATGCCTCAATATAGGGCCCAGCCAATACTGAGATATGCGCTTGAGTAACCATTAGAAATCCAGTTCCTGATCTTGGAGTAGTGCCAATGATGAAGCCAATTGCGCTTCCCATGCTTTGGCATCCCATATTTCAAAAGTGTTCACAGAACCTGCAAACACGGTAGTTTTACTCATCCCCGCATAGGCACGTAAATTTTGAGGAATCAATACCCGACCTTGCTTGTCAGGGTGATATTCTTGCGCAGAGCTAATCACCGTACGCTTAAACGCTTGAACAACTCTATCACTACTAGGTCTTGCCCCAACCTTGGCAAGCAAACGCTTCCATTCTTGCAAAGGATAGGCTCTAAGACAGGTGGATTGCGGGTCGCGTGCAACAATAATGGTGGGTTCATTGTAGTTTTTCTGCAAGACATCACGAAAAGGCGCAGGGATGTTTAAGCGCCCTTTATCGTCCATATTATTGGTATATTCGCCTTGAAACATCTTAGCCTTGATTATCCTCACATATTACAAACACGCTCAAATCGCCTTTTTACCCACTTTTACCCACTATGCGCCAATATCAACCACTTTATAACCTTTGTCAACCACTCTTAACCTTTTTTGACACACTTCAAACAACTTATTGTCAGATGGGCAAAGAACATCTACATTGCGTCTATGAAGATTTTAATTGTTGAAGATGAAGTGCAAGTTGCTGAAATGCTGCAAAAGGGCCTGAAAGAAGAAGGTCACGCTGTAGATATATCACATGATGGTGAAGACGGCGGTTTTTTGGCTGAAGTCAATGATTATGACCTGATTATTTTGGACTTAATGCTACCGAAAAAGAACGGTATTCAAGTATGCCGTGAAATTCGTGAGCGTGGTGTGAATACCCCTGTTTTGATGCTGACGGCAAGAGATAGTGTTGAAGACAAGGTACGCGGGCTTGATGCTGGCGCTGATGATTACATGGCCAAACCTTTTTCCTTTCAGGAATTACTGGCCCGGGTTCGCGCGCTTTTGCGCCGCACCTCAGATAGCAAGACACCAACCTTGACCATGGCAGATTTAGAGCTTGACCCTATCAGCCGCCAGGTCACCCGTGCGGGCAAGAACATTCGTGTGACAACCAAGGAGTATGCGCTTTTGGAATATCTGATGCGCAACCCGTATAAGGTGCTGTCACGCACATTAATCGGCGAACATGTTTGGGATATGAACTTTGACCCTGAAAGTAATGTGATTGATGTGTATGTGTCCCACTTACGGGCAAAAGTGGATAAAGGTTTTGACTTACAATTGATTCACACCTTGCGTGGGCAAGGATACATCCTGAGTGACAAGTATCAAGAGGCCTCCTGATCAATCGGTTAAGCTGATGCGTTTACACAAGCTGTATCATCACATGTTCCGCACTTTCCGCGGCAAGCTTGCTGTGAGCTACATTGTTGTTGAGTTTTTGATTCTGCTTGTTGCCGCAGCGCTCATGTATTGGTTTTTAGCCAATGAAATATACAGAGATGTTGATAATGCCCTGATGCATGAAGCTCAGGAAATGGTGGAGTATCTGGAAAAAACGCCACCAAGCTTATGGAACCAGCAAACCAAAAGCTTCTCTGATGATTTCGAGGGGTTTGCGCAACTCATCAACCGTCATGGCGTTGTTCTTTTCAGCATAGGCAAGCAGCTAGTGGAGCATGACAAACAAGACGTGAATCTTGCCATACAGCAAGCATGGTTAAGCAATGCCCCCATTTTTATTTCCACGCGTGGTCTGTTGCAAAAGGATAACTTCCGTGTTGCAGCCATTCCTTTGCACATCCAAAACCAACCTGTTGCTGTTGCCATTCTTGCAAGGAACACCAATGATATTCAACACTTTTTTAAGCTTTTATACACCATTGGTGGCGCGCTTGGGCTTTTATCCATGATTATTTCTGGTTTGGTGGGTTATCGTATGGCAAGGCGTTCCCTGCGTCCTATCCACGACATCACGGATGCGGCACAAGCCGTATCCAACGGAGACTTAAGCAGACGACTGGACACCGCAGCGCATGACGAAGAAATCCAAACGCTGGTTGAGTCATTAAACAAGATGTTTGAATGTCTGGAGGCCAACTTTAACAGTCAAAAACGCTTCGTGTCGGACACATCCCACGAACTCAGGCATCCCATTACTATTCTCAAGGGCGAAATTGAGGTTGCACTCATGCATGAGCGCTCACCCGAAGAATACAAGGCATTGCTCAAACAACTACTCTCTATCAGCGAACGATTGCAGCATATCGTCAATGACATGCTTACCCTTGCCCAGGCTGACGCGGGCACACTTGAAATCGTGCAAGAGCCCATTGATTTGTCACTGCTGCTACAAGAAGTCGGACAAGATCACCTGATTTTATTCTCCAAACGTAAAATCAATCTGGATATTGATGTGCAGGATGGCCTGGAAATCATTGGCGACCAACATCGTATTGAACGTGTATTCTATAATCTGCTGAATAATGCCTTTCGCTATGCACCAGAAGGCTCAACGGTCACTTTATCGGCAGTGGCAGATGGCGACATGGCCAAAATTCGGGTGATGGATGAAGGTGAAGGCGTATCACCTGAAGATGCGCCACACTTGTTTGAGCGCTTTTATCGTGCTGATGCCGCGCGCACTAATCGGCAAGGAGAAGGCGCTGGCCTTGGGCTATCCATTTGCAAACATATTGTGCTTGCCCATCATGGTGAAATTCGTGTGGTTCTTGATGATAGAAAAGGGGCTACATTTGAAGTGTCGCTGCCTCTTGCAAACGCAAACCCTGAATATGCCAAACGCTTACAAGGGCTGTTAAACAAGATTTAAAGTTGAAGATGAACCCTCTCTAGCCGTGCAAACGCCTTGGCATCACCCGCTTGACACCGCACAAGCTCTGATGCGGGCACATAAATATGTCCATACTTGTAAAAGTCACTATCTACAACAACCCCGTCTTTCATCAATACATCCAAATCCAGTGTTCTCGGCTTCCAGGAACCTTCAGACCGATCTCTGCCATGCTTATCTTCTAGGGCTTTAAGCCACGCCAAAAATTGCTGCTCTGGCCAATCATGCCGCAACAAACAACATGCATTGAGAAAGTCATCACCTTCCATACCTACGGCTTCTGAACGATAAACCCGAGAAAAACACACATCAGGAAAGTTTTTACGCAAGCTTTTTGCCGCATCTATCAAATGTGATTCT
>CAZLES010000001.1:18502-30359 GCA_964558615.1 uncultured Zetaproteobacteria bacterium | reverse complement strand
TTTCAGTGCCACGATGCAAAAGCCCGATATGCGGATCCGCGCGCTCCACCACTTCCCCATCAAGCTCCAGCACAAGGCGCAATACACCGTGTGCGGATGGGTGCTGGGGACCAAAGTTCAAGGTATAGTTTTTAATCTCAGCCACGGTCTACCCCCGGCCATGTTTTTGGAATCAAGACACGGTTTTCCAATTTATTCGGTTTATAAACACAACGCCACTGCGCTTCATCAAAGAAAAGCTCGGCACGACCCACAAGCGGAAAATCCTTGCGCAAAGGAAAGCCCTCAAAGCCATAATCGGTAAGGATTCGGCGCAAATCAGGGTGATGGTTAAATATAATGCCATACATATCAAAAGCTTCTCGCTCAAACCAATTGGCTGATGGCCATACTTCAGTCACTGAGTCCACCATTTCCCGCATGGCTACTCTGGTTTTAACCCGGATTCTGGTATTGTTGGAAATCGACAACAGGTGATACACCACTTCAAAACGCGGTTGATGCTCTGGATAGTCTGGATATTCAGACATATCCACACCACACAAATCAATCAACTGCTCAAACCCAAACTGCGACTTTAGCGTGTGACAAACCTCAACAATACTGTCTCGCTGCACCACGACAAGCGGGCAATCCAGACCTTGGGACACCTCAATGATTGCATCACCAAACTTTTTTTGAAGCGGAGCAAACTCGACCAAGGCCTTTTCTGTTTCTTGCGTTAAATCTTCAGTCATATTCATTACCGCGCAATTGTATTTGTACGTTTTATCTTTTCTTGAAGCTGAATAAAGCCATACAACAAGGCTTCCGCTGTTGGCGGACAACCTGGCACATAAATATCCACAGGCACCACACGGTCGCAACCTCGAGTTACGGAGTAGGAATAGTGATAATAGCCTCCACCATTGGCACAGGAGCCCATGGAAATCACCCAGCGCGGCTCTGCCATTTGATCGTAAACCTTACGCAAGGCTGGAGCCATTTTGTTGCATAATGTGCCTGCCACAACCATCACATCCGATTGACGAGGACTTGGCCGAAACACAATGCCAAACCTGTCTAAGTCATAACGTGATGCGCCCGCATGCATCATTTCCACCGCACAACAAGCAAGGCCAAAAGTCATGGGCATCAATGAACCCGTGCGCGCACCATTGATAAGTTTATCTGCGGTTGTTGTAATAAAACCTTTGTCGAGAAGACCTACTATTCCCATTGCAAAGCCCCTTTATTCCACGCGTAAACATAACCCACCAAAAGAATCACGAGGAATAACATCATCTCAATAAAACCGAATACACCAATTTGGTCGAGCACAATAGCCCATGGAAAAAGAAACACTGTTTCAAGATCAAAAACCACAAACAGAATGGCCACAAGATAAAAGCGAACATCAAAATGCATGCGCGCGTCTTCAAAAGCTTCAAAACCGCATTCATAAGCAGACAGCTTTTCTCTGTCAGGGCGTTGCTCTGCGACAAACCATGTCATCACCAGGGGTGCGATACCCATACCCAAGGCAATCAATATAAACATAAAAACTGGCACATAATTGCTTGCCAAATAATCAAGCCCCATCGTGTTCCCCCATGTATCCCCGAAAAAACCAAGAATCAAAATGATAGACAGCCATTTTCAGACGGTCGGATTTCTAAAGTAGTCTGGTTAAAGTGTCAATTTTTTGTGAGCTGAAACACAATTTGCTAATATAATAATGGAGCAGTCTGCAAAGCATTATATATATAAAAAACACAGGGTTATCCATATGAAAAAAGGACTCCGCAAGCGGAGCCCTTCATCAATACCCGCCTGACGCTGAGGAGGGGGAGGGAGGGAGGGTAAGCGCCAGACGCTGCAAACTCTACAAACCCAAGATGATTTAAGCGTGAACGTTACATTAATAATTTGTCATGTTTCTTTCGGCTTTCTTGCAAACCATGATTTGACATCCAAAGCCACGCCCAAAGCCGCTGGAATCGCAAACAGGGTAATCACTGTAGAAAACATTAACCCCCAGGATAATGCCAGCGCCATAGGCGCAACAAAAGGATCAAACCCACCCCAGCCATAAGCTGTAGGCAACAATCCAACCACAGTTGTAATGGCTGTCAGCAAAACTGCCCTGAACCTGCGTTTGCCGCCATAAATAATAGCTTCAAACCAGGGCTTGTTCTTGGCAAATTCACGTTGAATCAATACAGCCAACACCAAAGAAGAATTGACCACTACGCCTGTAAGCGCCACAAAACCCATCAACGACATAAACGATAGCGGCTCACCATGCAAATAAAGACCAACAACAATACCAATGGCACCAAATGGAATGGCAAACATCACAAGAAACGGATATGAAATGCGGTTAAACTGAACAGCTAGAATGATAAAGATACCAAACAAGGCAAAGATAAAACTAAATACCAAACCTTGCACCGACTCATTGGTTTTTTCCTGCTCACCACCCATGACATAGCGTACATCCGCGGTATTATCCGAGCTTAACCACTCCCTGTCCCTGCTTTTTACAATATCATTCAATGCCTTGGATGTTATCACATCTTCATTCACTTCCGCGGTCACATTCAAAACACGCAAGCCGTCTTTATGACGGATACTGGTCAAGCCTGGCTTTTCCTCAAATGTTGCGATACGACTTAAAGGTACCAAACCACCACGATGATTGGGAATCAATAAATGCTTCAAGGTATTAACATCATGCTGCGCGGTTTCAGGGAAGCGTACCGTAACATCCACCTCTTCAATACCCTGCTTCAGGGTAGACACGGGAATACCGTCAAAAGCGGCACGTATATGTGTTGCAATGGTCGCCAAATCCACATTGGCATAGGCCGCCAGCTTGCGGTCAACCTTAATATGCATTTCCGGGTCGCCTTCCTGCAGGCCGCTTTCAATAGAGTGTACGCCTTCAATGCCAGACAACAAGTTAATCAAGGCTCTGCCTGATTTTTCCCTGTGTTCATCCGAACCTGTAATTTCAACCTGAAGTGCGCGCCCCGTTGGCGGACCACCCTTAAGCATCACATAATTGATATCGACATCAGGAAACAAGCCTTCCATACCTTTTTTGACATCATCCAACACCTGATATGCCGACACATCCCGCTCAGCAAACGAAATGAGAATAACCTTTAAATAACCAAACCGTTCACCGATTTGTTTCAAGGCCTCCTGCTCATTGGCGCTATTATCGCCCGCAACAGCTACCGTTGTTTCCAAAAGCTCCTCAGGCACATGCTTGCGCACTTCCTTGTCCATGACCGATAACACTTGCCGTGTATCTTCAAGTGACGAGCCTGCCGGCAGGGTAACCTGCAGATAAAACTGATCTTCAGCACCAGGAGGGAACAGCTGAAATTTCATGACACCTGCCAGAGCCACAGAGCCCACAAATGCCGCCAGTGTTAAAGCGATGGTGATATACCTGTATTTTAATGCCCTACGCAACAGGCTTTCATACAGGTTGGTCATCCATACAAGCAACCGCCTTTCCTTGGGGTGAGCGTTCGGGTTGGCAAAGTCAGCCACATGATTAGGCAGAATAAAAATGGCTTCCAGCCACGAAAACAACAGTAAAATGACCACAACCACAGGAATGGAATACACAAACTTGCCAATAATCCCTTCCATAAACATCATGGGCAAAAATGCCACAACTGTGGTCAACACGGTGGCCGTTACAGGACCTAACAACTCTTGTGTGCCCTTGATTGCAGCCTCTACGGGCGAAAGCCCTTTTTCCATGTGATAGGTTGCGTTCTCACCAATAATAATGGCATCATCCACCATCAATCCCAACACAATGATAAAGCCAAACATGGTTAAAAGGTTCAGGGTTGTACCCATAAAATACAACACCAACAAACCTGAAAAAAAGATAATCGGCAAGCCCCACGCAGTCGTGAAAGCCACGGATGGCCTTAAAAAAGCAAACAAGGTAAGCAGCACCAGTATCAGGCCAATGGCACCATTACTGGTTAATACATCCAGGCGAATACGTGTGTTGATGGAAAAATCCATATAGGCGCGTACCTGTATATCCTGGTGATAGCGCTCGGCAATCGTGGGCAGATATTGACGCACCTCATCCACCACTTCAATAATATCCGCGTCCGCCTGCTTCACAACGGTAAAATTCATCGCGGGCTGACCCATGGCATCCACATACCGCCGTGGTTTTTCCAAGGTTTGCGTCACTTCCGCAATATCCGATAAATACAAGGCCTCACCCAATTCATTGGCACGAATCACCAACGATGCGGCATCAGCTGCCGAGGTAAACTCACCATTGACACGAATCGTTCGCACCCCTTGCCTGGTTTTAAGCTGCCCGCCAGGCGCGTTGATATTCCACTTGCGAATTAAGGCCATCACCTCCTCAACGGAAACATGATGCTCCCGCAATTTTTCAGGTCTTAAGGTAATACGGATTTCTTCTTTGCGATTACCGCGCACATTGACCTTGGATACACCTTTCAATGCCAAAACATCATCTTCAACGTGGTCCGCTATACGCTTTAACTCCAAATCAGGTAAAGGACCAAAGATTGAAAATGAAATCACGGGGGTTTGATCAGACTTGATTTCCTTCACAAAAGGGTCTCTTGGCAAATCGTCTGGTAAAACAGCACGGTTGACTGCCTGCTGCACATCCGATACAAAACGAGACCTGTCCGTGTAGTTCGGATCAATTTGAATCACAATTTCCATGGTGCCAGGATAAGACGTGGATGTGATTTTCTTGACACCATCAATACCCTTCAACTCTCTTTCAATCGGTATGGTCACAAGCTGTTCCAACTCTTGCGGTGATGCGCCAGGGTATGCGGCACCAATCACCACCAAATCAAAATTCACACTGGGGAAAGCCTCGCGCTGGATATTCATGGCTGCGTAAATACCACCCAGCAACAACATGCCAGACAGCATGTTGACCACCAAACCCCGCCGAATAAAAAAAGCAATCATGCGGTTCATTGCCGCTCTCCTGATACATCAAGCGGCAACAGCTCTCCCATAGCCAGTGCCAACTGATATTTATCGATACCCTGCTTCACCTTTTGTATCAAATGTCGCAATTCAGCCGCTCTTAAATCACCTTCAAACTGAATGATGACAGACGTGGGTGTTCTGCCCTTCTTGTACCTTTGCAACTGTGCTTGATATTTTTTTCGCTCCGCCTGTACTTGTCTGGCAGAAGCCTTCAGGGTTATTTCTGTATTACGAATACTGTCAACCAACCTGGCAATTTCACTTTCAAGATTCAGGCGTGCCTTACTGCGTTCAACCTGAATGCTTTCCAAAGCCAGCATACTCTTTTCAATCGCGGCGTGGTTAGCTCGGTTACCCACCACATCACTGAACTCAACGCTAAAACCAATATACCTGTCATCCACGGTAAAGCCCTGAGCAAAAGCAGTACCCGCGCTGCCATCCAAAGCCCGTGTTCCTACTTGCCCAACCAAATCCAATTGATAATCCCCTGCCGCCTGCGCCATATTCAGGCGTGATTCTGCCGCTGCATATTGCGCATCCAACACCTGAAAAACAGGACGTTTGGCTTCAGCCTTGGCTAACATATCCGCCACGGTTGTGATGCGGACTTCAGGCACAGAAAACGATACCGACAGCGGTGTATCCGCATCCTGATACATCAAACGATTTAACGCCGTTTGTGCTGCTTTTTTTGCTGCGACTGCTTGTGCCAGTTGCAGCTTTCTTGCCGCGACCAAAGCTTCTGTTTGATAACGGTCTTCCTTTTCCACCAGGCCAAAGCGCTCTCGCTTCTTCTGATTCTTTAAAAGCTGCCGGGCTCTGAGCAAAGCATCTTCAGCCAGCGCCACAGACAAATCATTCAATACCAATTGTCCGTATAAACCAATGGCTTGTGCCGCCAGTTGTTCTTGTAGCACCGCCACACGAAGTGCCGCTGCTTTTTCTTCCGCGCCTCCGGCTTCTTTTTGATAGGTATAATTAGGGTTGCCTTTACCCGCAGCCAACGGATAACGGTATATCAAGTCAATTTGATGCTGGTAAAGTGGATTGGGCTTGCTTTGAAACGCGGGATTGACTGATGCCGGATAAACAAGCTCGGCACGGTTGTACTTTACTGTTCCTGTTAATGTGCTGCCATCCGCAAAGGGCTTCACCACATTGCCCGCAATAAAAGCCGCGTTGGTTTCCGTTGCCGCAAAAGGACTCGTTGTGGGAGCTTTTTCATTGCTGATACCAGCCGTCACACCATAGCGAGTATCCAAAGCGCCTTCAACTTGTGCCGTCTCAGCTTGACGCATCCTGGTTTGCAGCCTGGATGCCTGCAAATCGGGGCTTTTGGCAAACACTGTAGCTAACACATCTTGCAACCGCAATGGAGCGGCATGCGCTGGCAGCATCCAGGCTTCAGCGACAAACACCAAACACAACAGCACTCCCCATAACTTTTGTTTTCCCAACATATACCCCTTTATTCGCCATTCACGCAAGGCTTGATACCAAAGCAAACGCGCAGCTTAAGATAATGGTTGATACTGTCAACTATTGATTGCGTCAATCAATAAAGCTAGTGTGCGCCACATGGATGTTTTGCCCTGTGAAAACATAAAAATTGGTGAGCTTATGCCGCTTATGGGACATTTGATGTGCCATGTGCGCCAGCAAACCAGCCAAGCCTATGCCGAGCTGGGCTATGATATTACACCTGAAGCCGCTGATGCTTTGATGATTATTCAGCATTTTGATGGGCTGCCCCAAAAAAAGCTGGCTGATATTCTCGGCAAGGATAAAGCGTCTATCACTCGCCTGCTCAACAGTCTGGTCAAATGCCAACTGGTCGAGCGTGTTCAGGATTTGGAAGACAGGCGCATCATCCGCGCCCATATCACTCAAGAGGGTAAAATGGTCTTTCAAAGCATTCTTCCCAAGCTTCATGCGCTTAGCAATCAGGCGTTGGAAGGCATCAGTGAACAGGATTTTTCTCGCCTGCTGCAAACCATGGCCGCCATTGTTGCCAACACCAGCGTGCCATGCTGCAACACTTGATAAAAAACCAACCCTAGTGTTCTTTATAGCCTGTAATCATGGCACGCACCAGGTTCTCACCATGTTGTTTCATGGCCACAAACACACCCAAAATATGAGCCGCAATCAAAAGCAACATGATGTCTGGCAAGTGATAATGGATATATTTAATGGTTTCACCAAAGCTTTCTGATACTTGAATACCCAATGCCCAAACAGGGCCCATGTATTCGCTCCAGCCTAGCAGCACCAAACCGGAAAACACCAAAACCGACAAACCTGCAAGCAAGGCAAACACCATAGCCCCACCCAAAGGGTTATGCCCTGTATAATGTTTCTCATGGTTGTTGGTGATAATCGCCTTAAAGTTTTCAATATATTCTGAAATCGGAAAAACAAAGCTTGAAAACCTTGCATATTTACTGCCTATAAAGCCCCATACAATGCGCGACACCACAAGCAGGGTAATGAAATAGCCCAAAAACTCATGCACTTCATCCATATCGTATGTTTCGTTGTACCCGTAAACAGCCGTTAAATAAGCCGCCGTAAAGCTTAATACCAAACTCCAATGAAAAAATCGAACAAACAAATCCCAAACTTTTTCTTTCATGTGAACCCCATTTCTTCCTATTGATATCAATTTGACAAGCGAGCTACGCGCGCTCTATATATTCCCCGGTTTCAGTGTTGACCCGCACTTTGGTACCTGCTTCCAAATATGGTGGCACCATGATGGAAGCGCCTGTTTCCAGTACACCTGGCTTGTAGGAACCTGTCGCGGTTTGTCCTTTGATGGCGGCATCACATTCGGTAACAACAAGGCTTACCGATTGCGGCAGTTTCACATTCAGCGGTCTGTCCTCGTAAAACTCCACTTCAACCTCCATTTCCGGAAGCATATATGGAATTGCGGTTTCCAGCATACGCTCATCCAAAGTAATCTGGTCGTAAGTGTCCATATCCATAAAATGATATTGCCCACCATCTTCATACAAAAACTGCATTTTACGCTGATTCAATACCACACGATCCACTTTCTCTGTGGAATTAAACCGCTTGTTCGTCTTGTTGCCCTTTTCCAGATTACGCATTTCAAGCTGCATACATGCCACACCCTTGCCTGGTGTTACATGATGTGTTTTCAATACTTTCCACAAGCTACCGTCCCAGTTCAGGATATTCCCCACGCGAACGGATGTCACATTGATTAACATCATCTTTCTCCTTGCAAACTTGCAACCCAGCAATAGAGCTTCCTCAAAAACAGCGCTGATGTTAGGTTTGCCAATATTAAAAAAATGTGAAGCTTAGCTGCTCTTGAGCTGAGCAACAACCTTGGAGCTGGTGCATGAGCATAACACTGCAAGAGTCATTTGATAACTTTTTACTGCATTTACAACATGATGATACCGTCACACCTGAAACTCTGGCGCAGCATGAGCGCATGTTTCAGCTCTTTAGCGAATACCTTATCTACTATTCCGACCTCTTCAATCATGATGATGTTGAAGAAAGCGCGAGCCTGCAAGCATGGGAAGCATCTTTAGAACGCTTTATCGACCAGCTGATACAAGGTGACCATGAACTCACACCTTCTCTGGAAGGTTTGCCTCTTTCCAGCATTGATGGCGAATACTTGCGTGATTTTATTGCGTGGCATGTGCTGCGAGACCCTGCTGTGGATTCGCTGATGGTACAGCAAGCTGCCGAGACACTGCTTGCCTGGCTGGATGATGCCAAGGCACACGCCTGGCTGGATGAAAAAGTATTGCAGCACTGGCAAGACATGATACAAGACACATTGCCCGATGCCAAGCGAGCGGCCATGGCTGCGCACTTATTATTGTATCATGTTCGCCTAGGTGGCGGTATTTCACCACGCCTGCGGGGTAAACGCTTTGAAACATTCAAGGAAGGCCATGCACGCATTGCCCAGATTACGGAACATGAGCTTTGGCTCGCCTTTGATAACGCGCCCAAGGCCATGATTGGGCCAATCACATTACCCAAAAGCATTCTTCAGCAACTTAGAGTAGGCGATGTTATCGATGTTGAGCTGGGCAAACGCGAAGGTACGTGGTCGATTGTAGATGTTGGCCCTGTTTATCCCGCTATTGTTTATGTTGCGGCTGAAGAAATGACACTGCTGGATAAAATTCTATAACAGGCTTGGCAATCAACATAGATTCCAGCTTCAATCGTATTGAGAGCGATACCGGGTTAATAATAACCGCACCCGTGGATTCTGGTACAAGCTATGGTGCTCAAGCCTGGACTTGAAATCTGTGTCTTGAAGGGCTGGCGCATACCAGGCGTAATAGGCTAACGATGGTGGAATGTTGGCAGATAGAAACTGCTGCACAAATCCATATAATTTCTCATCAAACGAAATGCCCGAAACCTGCTGCCCCTGAAGCTGTTTGGCCATAGTATTCGCCAACCGCCGCAACGCTTGAGTATCGCCAGCATCCAGTAATCTGGATATGTCTTTGCTCGGCAAATGAAAGCTGGTTTGCCAGCCCTCCTCCGCCAAGCGTTTGAATGATGATGAGCGTGAGCCTGACTCAATCATCAGCTTATCTTTCAGATGAAACTTCTTGTCCAATGCTGCCAAATCTTGCAATACCGCATCCATGTTTTCATCACTGAAATTGTTAAACGCTACCCAAATACGTTGCATATCTTTCGTATCAACTGCCGCCAAAAAGTCAGCCAACGAGGCCCCCAAAGCTTTAGCCTGACCACCTGCACGCAAGCGTTTTTGCTCCGAATCAAAAAAGATGTCCATCTCAAAAGCTCTGCCACCATCATGCCAAATATCTTGCAGCTTGCCTATACTGTTCACATGGCTTGGCAACACTCTGACCTGCTGCCCTATGCTTTGAAGGTAAGCTAAGTTTTCCCTTTGCCACCACAAATTATTTTCCGCGTCAGTCAATTTTTTCTTACCATGCAAAACCAACGCTTTGCTCTCACTCAACGTATAAGTCGTATGTGTCAAATCATGCTCGGGCTCATATCTGTCGCTTTGTACATGCGTAAAGCCCAGCAAACTGTCATACAACAAATCATTGGTGAACACCTTGGAAACATGTTGACGCAATGCCTGATATGTATCGGGGTATCTTGCCTGATACGCTGTATTTACCCATACCAGCATGGGAATTTGCAACATGTGAAAATTAAATTTACTGGTGCTGTGCCCTTTACCTCCCAGGGCATCATCAGCATGATCCGGCATATACCATAGCCCTGCCACACCCTTTTCGCGCGCCAAAACATCAATCAGGCTGCTAACAACAAAATCATTATATACAATGCTGTTGTCATAGGCATTGATTTTATCCTGCCTCCTCCTGGATGCATCCGCCAAACTGCCATACAACGCCCTGTCCAAAGGTGTTGTGTAACGCGCAAACGACTCAGGATAACGCAATGCGTAACTACCATGACTGCCCATCAAATGCACAAAAATAACTCTGTTTTTGGTTGCGGGTTCAGCCAACACTTTTTTCACTTCCTCAATCAGCGCGCCATCAAACTTTTGCGTTTGCGTATGTTTGCCAATGGTATGATTGAGTGCGACCAAATGGTCAGCCTCGCTGGCAATCACGGAAATCATATTGTCCCAACCGCCATAAATAACCTGATTGGTTAGCCAATGCGTTTCCACATCCGCTTGCTTGAGCACATCAACAATAGATAATGAATCATAATAATCCTTTCCATTGTATTGGTTGGCTTCGGTTAAACTCAGTTGCAATGCCTTGATGGTGTATGAATAATTGGCATAAACCTGTGTAAATACCAGCACATTACCCTGCTTGGCCTTTTGCGATAGTAACGGGGTGGTTGGGCGCACATAATCATACAGTCCCATATTCTTTTTGTTTAAGGACTCACCAATCACCACAATATAGGTCTCACCCTGCGCCTGTTTGCTTGCGGAAAACTTGATATCACCTGACTTTCGCTTTTGCTGCACCTGTCGAAACAACTTTAGTTCATGATTATATTTTGCAAAACTGTCGGTAATAAAGTGGGGTAAGGTAAGTTCTGAAATCTGACTGGCAGGTACCATGAAAAACGTCAGTGTCATCAGCAATAACAATGATCTTTCAATCTTGTGTGTCTCTTTTCGCTCTTGCTGATGCAGCAAAAAGCCCATCACCGCAGCCAGCAACACAAACAGGGCAATATACTTGAATGCGACAAAATCCGATACATATTCCAGCGATTCCTTGCCATTGGTTTGAAAGACCGCAAACAAGATATCCTTGCTAACCTTGGCATCAAAATTCATGTCATAAAGAATAAAACTGGCAGGAATCACATAAATGGCAAAGGCCAGCAATGTATTGATAATGGTTGCCACCTTGTAGCGCTTAAACCTTGCCAACTCTTGTTGTACCAATACCGAGGCAAAAGCCAGAGCAAATGAAAACAGCATGTACAACACAACTTCCTGAAATGTTAAAGGGAAAAAATTGTTTTTCTGGGCAACCAATACTAACAGAAAAAGAAAGTAGGTATTGCCAGCAATCCATGTATGCTTCTTGCCCCAAAGAAAAATGAACAGCAACGACCACAAAAATGGAATCAGTTGATTCTGCCAGTCAAACCAACTGCTTTGGAACTGTGCCGTAGCCTTGATTTTACCCGCATCGCCAAACTCGGTATGTTCAGCTATCACCTCAAGGTCATCATCTTGCTGCACATCAAAGAAAAATGTTCTGGGCTTGCCTGCCCTGAGCAAAAAGGAGTCTGAAACATTGTCATTATGTTTAAACAGCAAGCGTGCTTCCACACCATCATAAAT
>CAZLES010000001.1:0-18402 GCA_964558615.1 uncultured Zetaproteobacteria bacterium | reverse complement strand
CTGAAACATTGTCATTATGTTTAAACAGCAAGCGTGCTTCCACACCATCATAAATATCAAGCTTGAGAGACAACTTGCCACTTTGCTTGAAGTTAAACATGCCCTGCACATCATCTTCCAACCCTGCACGAATATAAAAAACACCCCCGCTCTTACGCTTGAACTTGGCATGTTTATTACCCTGGATACCATGCTTTTTGAAATGGTACTGACTTTTCTCCAGGGCAAAGAAACCATCGCCCATAGGCTGCACAAGATGATAGGATAAAAATATCCCTATAATCATAAGCAGCCCAATGATGTTGTCTTTTATACGCATACTTGTGTTTATGTTATACCCTTTTTCCTAATGATGCGGTGAAACTTTGCCATACAGTCCAACATTAGCAATCTTGTCCACCTGTATCGGCAATTTTTGCCCGCCTGTTCAGTCATTGTTGACACCAGAAAACCAAGACTCACTGAATATGCCTTAAGAAACAATAGCTTGCAACTTTACATATCTTGGCATCAAACCTGCTCATATTCCAACAACAACAGAATACCAATCATCATGAGGAGGTGATATGCAACGTGGCTTTTTCATTTCGGGCATTGCCAGCAAAATGGCCGAGCATCGTCTGGATCATATCACACACAACCTGGCCAATGTGAACACCGTGGGATACAAGGCATCCCGCTCCTCATTCAAAACCATACTTTCACAAAGCATGGATGCTCAACACAACAGCAAACAACCTGGCGCTTACTTAAGCATGGGTTCACAGTATATCGATACCAAGGCGGGAAACATCAAGCAAACTGGAAATGCTCTCGATTTTGCCCTTGTCAACCACGGTTTCTTTCAGGTACAACAAACTGATGGCAGTATTGCCTTGACAAGAGCGGGCAACTTTAGCCGTGATGCTGATGGCAACCTGATAACGCAAGGTGGACTTGCTGTTCTCGATAACACACAAAACCCCATCACCTTGCCTGATGGTGTGGTTTCAGGCACCAACGACGGAGTGATTTATGTGAACAATGAGCCCGTCGCACAGCTGGGTCTGGTGACGCTCATCAATGAACGGGACCTCCAGCAAGTTCAAGGCACATTGCTCACCACATCCGAAGGCAACACCAAACCCAATGAAGGTGACATCATGGTTCAACACGGTGCTGTTGAAACATCCAATGTTAATTCGGTTTTAGCGATGACGGAAATGGTCGCGACACTACGCGCCTATGAATCATCCATGAAAATGATTGAGCAATACAATCAGCTTGCCAGGCAGCTAAGCTCGGATGTCGGCAGAATACAAGGGTAAGTCAATGAAAACGAATACACGAGGTAACCAGTTATGATGCGATCACTCTGGACAGCAGCAACAGGCATGGCGGCACAAACCACCAATGTGGATGTCATTGCCAACAACCTGGCCAACGTCAATACCGCGGGCTTCAAGCGCGGACGAGCCAACTTTCAGGATTTGATGTACCAGCAAATCAAATCGCCTGGAGCAGAAGCCAGCGCCGCTGGCACGCAACTTCCTTCAGGCATTCAGGTAGGCCTGGGTGTAAAAACAGCCAGCATCGAATATGTATTCTCTGAAGGCAGCTTCCAGCAGACCAGCAATACTCTGGATATTGCCATCCAGGGGCGTGGTTTTTTCCAGGTTCAGCTACCCAATGGTGAAATTGGCTATACGCGCTCAGGCTCTTTTAGCCGTGACGCGCAAGGGCAACTGGTCACAGCCAATGGCAATGTGGTGCAACCCACCATTACCCTGCCCGCGGACACCCTGAACATCAACATCGGACATGATGGTACAGTATCCATAGAACAACCTGGTGGCATATCCACTGTTGTGGGACAAATACAAACCGTTGATTTTAGTAATCCTGCTGGGCTCACTCACTTGGGCAATTCAATTTTCCAGGCATCCAACGCTTCCGGGCAACCGCTTACAGGCACACCAGGTGAAAATGGTTTTGGCGGTTTGGGACAAGGTATGATTGAAATGTCCAACGTGAATATGGTGGATGAAATGGTCAACCTGATTGCTGCGCAACGCGCGTACGAGATGAACTCCAAATCCGTACAGGCTGCTGATGAAATGCTGCAAAATGCCAATGGGTTAAAACGCTAATGTTCATAAGCTTGCTTTATAGTCTTACGATGCTGCAAGGCCTTGCTTTGGCGCAACCCGTATCTGACAATAACGTGCGGGCATCACTTGCAGCTTTTTTTGCTACCAGACCCACCATCCACGGCGCAACCGCGGAGCTTGTTCGTATGCCAAGATTACCCCATATCAAAGGGTATATTCGCTGGTCTTTCCCCCGACTGCGTATCTTGCCCCGCCGCGTATCCCTGATTGCAGAAACAGGGCAAGGCAAACAGCTTCGCCGTTGGTATATTAGTGCTGAAGTGCGCTGGATGGCTGATGTTGTATGCCTGAAACAGGATATACCCGCGCAAACCATACTGGATAAAAACATGCTCACCATTGCTCGCATGGAAGTAACAGGCCTTCGCGGTCAAACATGGCAAAACATCGCGGATGCGGTTGGTCTGAAAAGTTTGCGCAACATCCGCAAACACCAGGTGGTCTTATCCACAGCATTTAAACGGCCACCACTGATTCAGCGAGGTGATAGTGTCACTATCCTGGCTGAAGCTTCCGGCATCAAAGTTCGTGCCGCAGGTATTGCCCTTAAATCGGGGCAGCGGGGTGAGCGATTACTGGTTCAAAATGTGCGCAGCAAACAAACCCTGCAAAGTATCGTCCGCGATGCCCATACCGTTGCTGTATATGTTGGAGGTTCATGATGCGTTATTTTATCCTTGTGTTTTTCATGCTCAATGCTTGTACACCAAGCACAAAAGCAATCACTACGGACACAAACAAGCCGCTTGTTGACCATGCGCTTTTACAGCATCAACAAACCCATACGCAATCAGGCTCGTTATGGAGCAATAGTGGTTCCACCATGTTTACCGACCCTAAAGCGCATCAAGTTGGTGATTTGGTGATGGTTTTAGTGCAGGAAACAGCCAGCGCCACACGCTCTCTGGGCACGAAAAAAAGCAGGAAATCAAAACACAGCTCAAGCCTTAAGGCATTGTTTGGCTTGGAAAAAAGCATTGCGCCCAACTTTGACCCTGCCCTTGCCATGGATACCAGCAATGATAAAAGTTTTATAGGCTCAGGGGAAACCACCAACTCTGACTCTTTGGTGGCAAGCGTTACCGCTGTGGTCACCAGGGTATATCCCAATGGAAATATGGAGATTGTGGGCAGACGTGAAGTCAGCATCAATCAACAGCCACAAACCCTGACTTTTTCCGGTGTGATTCGCCCCTCTGATATTTCAGCCAACAATACCATCGTCTCGGCGCAAGTAGCACAGGCGAAAATCAGCTATGGTAGCGGTGGCTCCTTGGCAACCATGACAGATGAAGGATGGTTGGGACAAACACTTGATGTGATTTGGCCCTTTTAGGAGTGTTGATGCGATACCTTACCCTGATTTTCTTGTGCTTGCTTGCTTTCCCTGTACAAGCTGAGCGCATCAAGGATTTGGCAGATATTCAAGGCGTACGCTCCAATGCCCTGATTGGCTATGGCCTTGTTGTTGGCTTAAATGGTACGGGAGACAGCTCCAATGCTTCTCCTTTTACCATCAGCAGCATTACCGCCATGCTGGAACGCTTTGGCATCAATGTTCGGGCGGACATCAAAAAGATGAAGCCCAAAAATATTGCTGCCGTGATTGTTACCGCGGAGCTACCTCCGTTTGCAAAACCAGGGCAGCAGTTGGATGTGACAGTATCCAGCCTGGGAGACAGTAAAAGTTTGCGTGGAGGAACCTTACTCATCACCCCTTTACTGGGTGGTGATGGTCAGGCTTATGCCGTGGCTCAAGGCGGTATTTCCGTTGGTGGCTTCGCGATTGCCGGAAAAGCGGCAAACAATGTGAAAAATCATCCAACTGTAGGGAAAATACCTAATGGCGCTCGCATTGAAAAGGCAGCACCACATGGTTTGCAGGCAGGACAGGATAAAATCACAATCATGCTAAGAACCCCCGATTTCACCACCGTGCAACGCATGAAAAAGGTTATCAATGCAGCCATGGGCAAAGGCATGGCAAAGGCGGTAGATGCAGGCACCATTGAGGTATGGAATCCTGGTGGTGATGCCATAGCACTGATTGCCGAATTGGAACAATTGCAATTGCGCACCGATACACCTGCCATGGTCGTGGTCGATGAACGCACAGGCACGATTGTTATGGGTCAGGGTGTCACCATTGAAACGGTTGCTGTGTCTCACGGTAATATCAGTGTCAGTGTGGTTGAAAGTACTGATGTGTCTCAGCCTTTTGCCTTTTCCAACGGCAGCACCAAAGTCACCCCTTCCACAAGTGTGGATATACAAGAAGACGAAGCGCATCTTGTGGTATTACCAAGGCAAGTCAGCCTTGCTTCCCTGGTGTCTGCCTTGAATGCTGTGGGAGCAACACCCAGCGATTTGATTGCCGTGTTGCAGGCCATTAAGGCAGCGGGCGCACTGCATGCAGAGCTTCGGGTGATTTGATGCGTGATTTGGTCGAAACCATTATTGGGCAAGTATTAACGCGCAAGCCCGCCATGAAGCCTCTGGAAAACACACAGGCCAACAAAACCAAAACGCAATCTTTTTATGCCTCGCATGCTCATCAGCCTGTTGAAATCAAGGATTTGGAAATGTGGGATGCCTGTTGCCAGTTTGAGGCTGTTTTTTTGCAACACATGATGCAGGCCATGCGCAAGACTGTACCTGAATCAGAGCTGATGCCGCGGGGCTACGCAATGGATATGTACAACAGCATGATGGATCAGGCCATTGCGGAACAAGGCAGCAAGCAAGCACCTTTAGGCTTGGCCATGAACATCTACAAACAGATGCAACGCGATGGACTTACCCATAATATCCCTAATACCACTCAAGCCATGCAAGATATTGCCGATACATTGAAAATCAGCATGCCTGAACCTGGAGGTCCCCATGGTTAAAATCACTGGCCCAAATCAAGCGTTGGGCATTCACAAAACAACAGGAAAAACCAAAAAGGCCGCAAGCAAAAGCAAAGCGTCCGACCGTGTTAAAGTATCCGATGCCGCAGGGCTTAAAGAAAGAGCCAAGGTGCTTTTGGCAGATATGCCGGATGTGCGCCTGGAACAAATTGAAAGTATTCGACAGGCATTGGAAAATGGCAGCTACACCATTAACAATAAGGCTATAGCTTCTCATATTGTGCGCAATGCCTTGTCCGAACATGCGTGGGGTTAAATCACATGACACATCCTCTGGCCCAACACATCAAAACGCTTCTACACGCTATAGCTGACTGCGTTCAGGAACAGGAACATATTGTGTTTGAAGAACGCAGGGCCATGCAAAGCTTTGATGCGCACGCGCTGACTAGCCTGCTTGAGCGCCGGGCTCGTAGTCAAAGTATGCTCAATGAACTGGAAAACCAGTGCCGTACTCTGGCTCAGCAACTTGATATCCCCGAAACCGACCAGCCCATGGCTTATATCATTGAGCACTTCACACCCGAACATTCAGATGAACTGCAAAACCTGCGTATTGAACTGATGCGCCGTATGCAGGCCCTGGAACGAGACCATCTTGAAAATCATATCCGTCTGCGCGCGGCATGGAATGTCACCACCAACATTTTACAACATATTGGCGCTATTGAAACAAAACCCACATATCAAAGCTACGCGGCACAGGCAGCACGATGAGTTTCCAGGCATTAAACATAGCAGCCTCAAGCCTGCGCTCCCAGCAAAAGGCCATGGATGTGGTTTCGCATAATATTGCCAACGTCAATACAGCAGGCTACTCAAGGCAAACAGCCAATTTGGCCACTGCGACACCCGAAAGTATTGGTGGTCTGGATTTTGGTAGGGGCATTAATATTCAAAGTATTGGTCGAGCTGTAGCACCGCTGATAAACAGCGCGCAACGGGAAAATACTTCACAGTTTGCGTTTTGGAATCAGGTGGCTTCAGGGCTTGCCACCATAGAGAACAATTTTGGCAGTCTGGATAACACAGGGCTTGCGGCAGCAGTCAATGACTTTTTTCTGTCATGGCAACAACTGAGCAATAATCCTCAGGATACAGCACAAAAATATAATGTGCGCAATAAAACTGAAACACTGATTCAGCAACTATCCAATATGTATGCCCAGCTCCATGATGGGCAGGTCAAACTTGACCAGTCCATCTCGCAACAAATCAATGATGCTAACCTTAAGCTTGATAACATTGCGTCTTTAAACCAGCAAATCAAGGCTCATGAAGCAGGCAGACAAGGTAATAGCAGCATAGCCAATGACTTGCGTGATCAGCGAGATACCGCCATACGGGAGCTGGCTAAAATTATTCCTGTCCAACAAGTCGATACCCAGGATGGCGGCATACTTTTACAAACCAAAGGCGGGGACTTGCTTGTTCAGGATAATGTGGCAAGGCATCTGGCACGTAGCACCACTTCAACATCAGGGTATCAAGGTATCATCATCGCAGGCAGCAATCAGCAGGTTCAGGGGCTGGATACGGGTGGCAGCCTGGGTGGAACCATCAAGTTAAGGGATGAATACTATCAAAAATATGTTGATGCTTTGAACAGCTTTGCCAGCAACCTGGCCTTCGCGACCAACCAGGTTCACAGCAATGCCGCCAGCCCCACCCGTTTAAGCAATATACAATCGGGGCAAGGCGCAAGCAATCCAGCGCTTGCTCTCAACGATGTCGGTCAGCAAGTTCCTTTTGCTGACAAGGTTCAGCCAGGTAGCTTTAATGTACACGTTTATGACAGTGCGGGGAAACCCCTGCTACCCATAAGCAAAACCACGATTACATTAACCGCAACCACAACCATGAATGATGTTGCCGCATCCTTCAATGCAATCACAGGTGTCACAGCAACCGTGGATAGCAATGGTCGGCTGAATATTGATGCGGGAGCGAACACAATTGCCTTTGCTGATGACACATCCAATTTTCTTGCCGCCTATGAAATTGGCAGCTTTTTCCATGGCGCGACGGCAGGGAATTTAGCCTTGTCCCAACCCGTTCAAAATGATGTGACCACCATAGGCACAGGTTATGTGGATGCAACAACATCACTGCTACAAGTAGGCGACCAACGCGCTGCGGCAGCCATCATGCAACTGCAAGATAGTGCTATCAGTGTTGATGGCACAACTCCAGCAAGCCTGCACGACCGTATTGCAAACCTGTCTTCCCAATATGGGCTTGATGTAGGCCTAGCCCGTCAACAAAAAGATTATCGCTCTGCTGAGGCCACTTCTCTGATTCAGCAACGTGAAGCTGTATCCGGTGTCAATGTGGATGAGGAGCTGATTGCCATGATGAAGTTCCAACGCGCTTATGAGGCCGCGGCAAAAGTCATATCAACCAACAATCAAATGCTGGATAGTTTGATGGGGATGTTACGATGAGAATAACCAACAACCAGATGTATGAAAACCTATTATCAGGTATCAACAAACAACTTAAAATCAAAAATGACAGTAATGCCAGCATTGCTTCAGGCACGCGCTTTCAACGCCCAGCTCAAGCTGGACTGGACTACAAAACATCGCTTGATTTGCGACATGCCCAAGGACAAATCCAGGGTAGCCTGGAAGCATTAACCCTTGCCAACTCCAGGTTATCCGCGAGCCAGACCATGCTGCACGATATATCCAATGTACTCACGCGCGCGCAAACCATTGCTGTTCAACAGGCATCAGGGCAAATGGGTGCTCAGGAACGAACAGCTGCAGCCATTGAGGTGGGGCACTTGCTTGATCAGGCAGCCAACTCCGCCAACCAGCGATGGCAAGGTGAATTTTTGTTTTCAGGCACAGCCATCAACCAGCCAGCTTTCAAGCAAGATGCTTCGGGTGTTTATCAATATCAAGGCTCCAACCAGGACCGTGTGGTATCCATAAGCAGCTCGCAAACCATGATCAGCAATGTGCGTGGTGATGAGCCTGCATTCAGCAATACTTTTTCTGCGCTCGGCAATTTTCAAACAGCCTTGTTGAACAACGACCAGGCAGGCATCGCAACCGCTATTGCCGAACTCACAACAGCCAACAACCAAATAATTGATTTGACCAGCCGTGTAGGTGGGCAAATCAGCGCGATACAAAGCTATACCCAGTCTTACGAAGATATGAAATTTGCGATTGACAAGCGAATGAACGAACATGAAGCGGCTGATGTCCCCGCACTTGTTGCGGCCATGCAACAAGCTGACATTGCGCTACAGGCTTCATATAGCCAAATTGCAAATCTCAAAAGCTTGTCCTTGGTAAACTTCCTGCGTTAAGCCGATGTTGGTAATTCGCAGAAAAGCAGGAGAAGCCATTCGTATCTCGGATAACATTCGTATCGTTGTCCATGAAATTCAGCATGGAAAAGTTGTGCGCTTTGGTATTGAGGCGCCGGATGATGTGCCTGTACACAGGCTTGAAGTGTATGAACAAATCCAGCAGGAAAACAAAGCGGCCGCTGCTGGCAACACCATGGCATGGCTCAAGCAAGGAGAATGATATGTCAGCAATGAAGGAAAAGCCGGGAAATCATGACAAGCCTTTGCGCGAATTTGTATTCCCGCGCGGCATAGCAGGCTTCCCCCGTGCGACTCGCTTTGCTTTTATTTATGAGGGGCGAGGCGACATGCTATGCCTGCAATGCATCAATCAGGCTGAAGCATGCTTTATTTTAACCCCCTGGGATACCAACAGGCTGGGTACCCCCCCGAAATTATCATCTGAACAAAAGGCATGCCTAAACATTGCCAATGATGAAGGATTACGTTGGTTTGTGGTGCTAAACCCTTTTGCGGACAAGCATTGGGTCACCGCTAACCTCAAAGCCCCTATTGTTATCAGTGAAGCGGAACGCACAGGATTGCAGTGTATTCGTAACCAGGCAGACTTGGACATACGCTTCCCCTGGATGAAACAGCCTCAGCCCGTCAACCGATGATGAAACACCAGGCGAGCATGCCCGTCCTCAACCTGTGCCCTGCTCCAACAGGCATAAGGCATCATCAAGTGACGTGTACTTTTGATGGGAGCGCCAAGAATATAAGCAAGCATCAAGCGCATGGTACCCGAATGTGTGACCAGCAAAACATGCTCATCGGAATGCGTGGACAACAGCTCATCCATAAAAGAAAAAACCCTTCTGGAAAAGTCATGCATGGGCTCTCCATGGGGTGGGGTTAAATGTGTAGGATCTTTGCGCCACGCCGTAAACAACCGAGGGTATTCCCGCTCAATATCAGCAGGCGTTAAACCTTCCCAATCGCCATACGCAAGCTCTTGCAAACGTCTATCCATTTGACATACCAGCCCGGCTTGTTTTGCCCAGTCTTTCGCAGGCACAGCGCAGCGTCGCAGAGGCGAGCTGATGATTTGCGTGACCTTATCAGCCACCGCACACCATACTTTATCCATACTTTCACGGCCTTGTATTGTGAGCGCGTCATCCATACACCCTCGATATTTGATGCCACCTTCAAGCTCACCATGCCTTAAAAAATCTATGGTCAACATATTGCCAACTGCTCCCGTATCGTGTCAAAACACAAAGCAGTCTAAGTGAAAAACTTGAAATATGGCAATGCTTTTGCTTGACTGTGTGGTCAGCAAAGTCGTTGTATAAAGGGGAGTGCATGTATCTTGACTACTGGAAGCTGAAAGACTTTCCATTTGATAACACCCCTTCATCTCATTTTTATTATGAAACAGATGAACACAGGATACTGTGTGAAGACTTGTACGATGCCATTGTACGAAGGCGGGGCGCCATCGTATTAACCGGCCAAATTGGCTGTGGCAAAACAACAACCATACAGCGTGTTTTGCTGGATTTGCCCCAGGAAAAGTTTGATATTGCCCTGATAACCTTTTCCAGTTTGTCTGCTATTGAAATGCTGTTTGAAATCACACAACAATTAGGGCTTAAAACCAAAAAGTATCGCCACGACAAAAATGCTTTATTGCAAGCCTTGCAAGACCATTTGGCCAAAAATGCTGCCCAGGACAGGGATACTTTAATCTGCATTGATGAAGCACAAAGCATTCCAGATGCCGCCACCCTGGAAGAGTTAAGAATGTTACTCAATTTCCAGCTTGGTAATCGTTTCCTGATAACTCTGCTTCTGGTTGGCCAACCAGAACTGCAACAAAAAATCGCGGAAATTCCGCAATTGCAGCAACGTATCGCTCTCCATGTTCATATTGGTCAATTGGATATTCAAAGCACCATGTATTATGTGCTTCACCGCTTACGTAAAGCAGGATGCAAAAAGCCTATACTCACCAAACAAGCCATTGCTTTAATCTATAAAAAAACAGGTGGCGTGCCCAGGCTCATCAACCATGTGATGGATAGATGCCTGCTGATGGGTATGCGCACATCACAAACCATCATTCATCAAAAACTGGTGCAAGAAACCATGCAGAGGTATCCCATATCATGAGCAAATATATCGACTTACTCCGCGAACACCAACAAAAGCCGGATAAGAAAAAAGCCAAAAAAAACAAGTCATCCAAGCAGTCTGGCTCACACGACAACCCTTACAGCGCACAAAAAAATAGCGATAAAGAGCTGCTTGAACATATGGAAGCCTTGCTGGAAGAGCAAGAAAATGAACAAAAAACCATGCTGGCTGAACATGACGCTGACCAACCCGAAACCAGCGCTGTCATAAGTGAGCAAACATCAACAGGTGCTCCAACCAAAGCTGGACACACGGCAACTGATTTTGGCTTTGATATTGCGCAATGGCTGCAAACCATGAATCAAACCTTGCTGCGCATGTTCACATCCGTACAAAATGATGAGCCTATCAACTTAAGCATACTTGACGAGCAGTTAAGTACACTCTTTGATCAGGTGCAAACATCGCCCCATGTCCTCAATGCCCTGGAACTGGAAATCAACATCCAGCACAAGGCCAATCTTGATACACATCCCCTTGCTGACTTGGCGCAAAAATCCATCATGATGATGCTATACACAATCAAGGTTGGACTGCAGTTAAAATTACAACTTGATGATTTGCTGCCTTATGTTGTCGCAGCCATGCTGCAACATTTGGGCATGGCCATGGTGCCCAACAATATTCGCCACAAAGCCGAAAAACTTACACCTGATGAAAGCCAGCAAATCAAACAGGCACCACAAAAGGCGCTTGAATATTTACAAGCTCATCATATCCATCATGAGCAGTTGCAGCTTGCGATTAGTCAAAGCTGTGAGCGTTATGATGGCAGTGGGCCACAAGGGCTCAAAGGGCATGATATTGCCTGGGTAGCTCGTTTGGTAAGCCTGCTTTCCATGTTTGAAGCCATGATTCACTTCCGCCCCTACAGGCAAAGACTATTACCTCGCGATGCCATCCGTCATATTGTAAAACACCACAAAAAAGAGTTTGACCCTGAAATGCTCAAAACGCTGATAGAATCCATTTCTCTCTATCCCGTTGGTACATTTGTCCAGCTCAACACGGGCGAAATTGGTCAGGTGATAAACGTGCACGCGAAATTTCCTTTACGCCCTGTTGTCTATATCAATATGGACAAACATGGGCATCCCATCAACGCCCGTGAAATTGATTTGAGAAAACAGCCCAACCTGATGATTCAAAAATGTATGTATGAAGAATCCATACAGGGGCAAACAGAAGAGTAAAATACACCAATCATGGTAAAGATCACCAAGAAAAAACTGGAGCAGGCATTAGAAACCTATGCGGGTTTGGTTGAGGCTTACCCCGATAATGAAGCATATCTGCAACGCTACGCGGACATGCTGCAAATGCTGGGGCGTGAAGCTACCGCAACCATCACCCTGCAACGCCTTCACGATATTATTGCCAAACGTTCTGAAAAGGAAGCCAAGGCCTTTGCCAAAAAATACCCACAAATCGGGCGCATTGCCCTGGATGAAATTTTTGATGCGCAGGATAGCCATATGGTTGCGGGAAAAATCATCTTTGAACTATTGGGCAATATCTGGCTGCGCCTGCATCAGAAAAAGCTTAAGGAGGGCCAAGCTGTTTGCCGCATGGATGAAGCAAGCGATTCCTTGATTCTGGTACTTAAAGGTCATGTGGAACTCTATGCGGCCGATAGCAATGGCAACCGTGTTTTATTAGAAAATGTAGGTATTTATGATATCTTGGGTGAGCAAACCTTTTTCCAGCCTGGTCAATTTGGCTTTGATGCTTTTGTCAGCTCTGAAACTGCGACTATCGTTAAAGTACCACGCAAAAAAATCGAAGCCATGCTGGCCAGCAATCAGCACCTTGGCAATATGCTTAACCAGAGAGCAAAGTTTCGCCATCACGTACGTATTGTGGCCTTGCACCCTATCTTCAAAACCTTGCCTCTCAAACTGGGCAAGTATCTGGCTAGGCATGTCGCACATAAAACATTTCCTGAAAAAAGCATGATTTTTAACCTGCAGGAACAAGTGGACGGCATCCATATCATTCTTGAGGGTAAGGCCTGCTATATCGCCAAAAACAGGGAAGGCAAAAAATTCGCGCTTGCACCTTTGAAGCCCAACACTTTGGTTGGTGACTTATTATTACAGGGTAAGAAATCAGCACAAAACAACGAACTTTTCGCGGCAAGCCAAGTGACTACCTTGCGTATGCCACATGAACATTTGCTGAATATAAGCGCTGCATTTCCTCCTTTGATGGAGCGTCTGGTACAATACGCCGAACAACAGCAACAACACATCATTCATGCTTTATCCCGCATCAAACATGGCTAAAACACCAAACAGCGCTGAACATGATGTCCTGTTACACCGGCTTGCCATGTATCAGCAACTGGTCAATATGTATCCCATGGAGCATAAACACTTGCAACGCCTTGTTGAAGTGCTCATCCTGTTAAACCGTCACGATGAAGCAGAGCTTATGCTGGATAAACTACAACGTATGCTCCTGCGTCAGGGGCTGAATGAAGAGGCTACAAAAGCCATACATATCCGCAACCACATCAACAGGGAACAGCATTGTAACCAGCTTTATTCCACACCTTTTCTACACCTTGCTTCCAGCAATTTTCTTGAAAAGGCTTTTCGTAAACACAGGCGCATTGAGCTGCAAGAAGGTGATTATTTAATCCGTTATGGCGAACAAGACACCCAAATGTTTATCCTGGTACAGGGTGAGCTGGCCGTATGGAGCAGGGATGATGATGGTCGTCCATGTTTTGAGCATAGCATGCAGGCAGGCGAAGTGATTGGGGAGTTGGCCTTTCTGGATGACGCGCCCCGCTCTGCTGATGTGATGGCTTGCAGGCCAAGTACCGTGCTTGCCATTCCCAGCAAGGCCGTGCTTAAACTCTTTGCGGAACACCCTGATATTGAGCAAGCCCTGCGCAAAGAAGCCACAACACGCAAAATCCAAATGGATATTAAAAAAAATAGCGCCCTGAGAAAGCTACCCAAACATGTGCAGCATATCCTTGCCAAACATGGTTCTTATGCTCACTACAATGCTTTAGAGCGTATTTATCAAAGTGGGCAACCCATCACATCCATTGACCTGATTGGAGAAGGTTATGTGCGTCTGGTGGGCGATCTCCAGGATGGAAGCAGCCTTGTGCTCAACAGCCTTAACAAAGGGTCACTGCTTGGTTGCGCGGCAGCCTTGCCGCATATGCAGCATACATATACCGCGGATATGGTTAGCATGAGTGACACAACACTGATTCGATTCCCTGTCAACATCTTCCAAACCGCCATGGATGCCCACCCAAGGTTGTATCAATCGATGTTGCAGGCTGCTGAAGCCGAGCAAAACAGCCTGCTGCAAACCATCAGTAAAAAAGCCGTGTAACAAAAAAAGAGGCACAACATTGCTGCCGTGCCCCTTCCAAACTTGAAGTTTTTAGTGATTACTGAGGTGTCACGTTTTCTGCTTGTGGGCCTTTTTGACCCTGAACAACTTCCATGGTTACTTTTTGGCCTTCTTCCAAAGAACGGAATCCTTCAGTATTGATAGCTGTGTGATGCACAAATACATCATCTCCACCTTCTTGCTCGATAAAACCGAAGCCTTTTTCATCATTGAACCATTTTACGGTTCCTTCAACTTGATTAGACATATGTCAATCCTCTTTCTTTTTACTCATTTTCGTTGATTTTTTTGAATTGGCCTAGCTTTAGAACTGGTGCAAACTCACTAAAAAATACTAACACGAACAACGGCACACTGTGAGCAAGCAGGGCTAAGGTCAAGTTAAAATTTGTATTCACCTCGACCGCTCATCTGCCTGAGCCGTTGTTGCACCCGTAACAAACCCTGTAAAAGCGCGTCCACAACGCTTTCATCCACATCCGCGCCAAAGCTGATTCGCAAGCTGCTACGCGCCTGCACCTCTGGCGCGCCCATAGCCAGCAACACATGTGATGGCTCACGTTTACCTGAAGAACATGCCGAACCTGATGCTACCGCAAAGCCCATCAAGTCCATTTGCATAAGTAATGTTTCACCTTCCAAGCCTGGCACACAAAACATGGATGTGTTTGCGGTTCGCGCCTCCCTTTCCCCAAAAATCGTTACCTGAGGGATGGCCTGCTTCAATTTAGCTTCAAAAGCATTCCGCACACCTTGTGCTTGTGTATAATCCAGCACACCCAAAGCGGCAGCAAACCCGCACGCGCCTGCCACATCTTCCGTGCCCGACCTGCGCCCTCTCTCCTGACCACCGCCAACCATCAAGGATGCAAGCCTCCTACCTCGCTTCTGAATCAACACGCCCACCCCTCGAGGCCCACCAATTTTATGCGCGGAAAAGCTCACAAAATCCGCATCCAGCTTATCCAATCGTGTATCCAGTTTACCCAAAGCTTGTACCCCATCAACAAAACACAGGATATTTTTCTCTCGGCAAGCTTGCGCAACTTCAAATACAGGCTGAATCACACCTGTTTCATTATTGGCCCACATCAAACAAACCAGTTTGGTCTCATTCGTACACGCCTGTATCAGAGCATTTGCTTCAACTTTTCCATGTGAATTGGGTTTTACCGTGGTGAAGCTCCAACCTGGAAAACGCGCGCACCATGCTTCCACTGCCTGTAACACCGAAGGATGCTCAATAGCAGATACCACAATATGCCCCGACGCAGAACCTGCAACAACACCCTGAATAACCATATTGTTTGATTCCGTACCACCTGAAGTCAATACCACACTACCTGACTCAACATGAAAAAACCTGGCTAATGCTTCCCTGGCATCATCCAGCTTTCTGCGCGCGCCCCGCCCCGCCCAATGAAGGCTGGACGGGTTGCCAAAAGCTTCATCAGCCGCTTCCTGCATGGCTTGCATCACCTCAGGAAGTGGTGGACACGTCGCGTTGTAATCTAAATAATATTGTGATTGATGTTTGGTCATGGGCACACCCTACTGGTGCGCTAATGTTTTTTCGACTGCCTTTAATGTATCCAGGAAATCCTTGTTGTCACACACATCCTGTACCGTGACTGTTTCAAGAAAAAATTTGATGTGATGGCCAAGTGCTGTCCACAAATGATGTGTTTCACAACGGCTACCGCGATGACAGCCTGTTTCATCACTTTTACAAAGTGTGGTTTGAATTTCTTCATTCACCGCGTGCATGATATGGGAAATGGTAATTTCACTTGGCGCTTTCGCCAAAACATATCCTCCACCAGGCCCCCGCACCGATTGCACCAGCCCCGCTTCCCTTAGTTTACGAAAAAGCTGCTCCAGGTATGATAATGAAATAAACTGGCGCTCTGAAATGGATGCCAATGTAATGGGGCCATCATGTTGATGCTTTGCCAAATCAACCATGGCAGAAACAGCATAACGACCACGACTGGTTAATTGCATCATTCACCTCCATCTGCCTGATTTCAAACTGAATCATGCAATACCTGAGTATATCAGTCAAGATTAAGCCTTCTTTTTTGACCAATGGCATTCCACAGGTAAGACTAACGCCATGCGACCCGCCACATTAACCATCAACCTCAATCATTTGCGACACAATTATGCTCTGCTCCGAACCAGAGTCAAAGACGCGCGCATCATGGCTGTGGTCAAGGCCAATGCTTATGGTCACGGGCTTGTGCCGGTAAGCAAGGCGCTGTACCAGCAAGGTTGCCGAAGCTTTGCTGTTACCGATGCTGAGGAAGGTTGCCAGCTTCGCCCCCACTTGCCTGGTGATGCGGATATTATTTTATTTTCTGGTGTGTTTGATGCTGAAGATGCAAGGCTTTGCCATCAATATCAACTCACCCCAACCATCACCATGGAAACACAACTCAACCTGTTAACCCGCCAACAGTTTACAGGCTCTGTTTGGCTCAAAGTGGATACAGGTATGCATAGGCTGGGCGCGCTTGAGCCTCCAACATTACACCATGCTATCCAAAATCATTCACACATCCAGCTTGCGGGCATCATGTCTCACCTTGCTTGCGCAGATACCCCCGAACATCCATTAAACATGCAGCAGATAAAGGCCTTCCAAAGCCTCAAAGAACAACTGACCGCGCCTTTATACAGTTTGTTTAACAGTGCGGGGCTTATCGCCTTATCCAGCCACGTGGATACTCAGGTCATGCGTCCAGGTATCGCGTTATACGGTGTCGAACCCATCGCAAAACAAACATTGGGCTTAAAGCCTGTAGCCCAGTTAAGCAGCCAGGTGATGCAGGTGCGACATATACAGCAAGGTGAAAGTGTGTCCTATGGCGGCACATGGATTGCCCCGCGTGACATGGATATTGCTGTAGTCGCGCTCGGCTATGCCGATGGGCTGCCAAGGCTTTTATCGAATCAGGGCTCTGCCGTTTGTCGAAATCAATCCTTGCCTGTCGTTGGGCGTATATGCATGGATTATTGTATGCTGGCTGTAGGGGAGCAACACATAGAAGTCGGGGATGAAGTCTTTTTCTTTGGCGACACATCCGGACAACATGGTATCAACCTGCCTTCTGCCAGCCAGGTTGCCGCGCAATGCCAAACCATTGCCTATGAGCTATTCACTGGGCTAGGCTCACGCCTGCAACGCCGATACATTGGAGAAGAATCATGAGTGACCATATTCAAAGTGTACTGGAAGAACATCGCGTATTTCAGCCACCAGCAGCCAGCACCACATTTTCATCGCTGGATGACTGGCAGGCGCAATGCGCGAGATTTGAGCAAGATTTTGAAGGCACATGGGCTGATTTGGCCCGGCAACATTTAACATGGCAAAAGCCTTTTTCCACCATACTCAACAGTGATAGTCCTCCGTTTTACCGATGGTTTGAAGATGGCTGCATCAATGTATCCGCCAACTGTCTGGACAGGCACGTTGCAAATGGTTTGGGCGAACGAACTGCCATCATTTGGGAAGGTGAGCCTGGTGATGTGCGCAAGATTTCCTACAAGGCATTACTGGCTGATGTATGCAAGGCGGCCAATGGCTTAAAAGAGCTTGGCATTCGCAAAGGTGACCGTGTGGTGATTTACATGCCCATGATTCCTGAGGCCGCGATTGCCATGTTAGCCTGCGCGCGCATTGGCGCGACTCACTCTGTGGTCTTTGGCGGCTTTTCTGCTCAAGCCTTGAAAGACCGTATTGAAGATGCCGAAGCGAAATTGGTGATTACCGCGGATGGTGGTTATCGCCGTGGCAAAGTATTCAATTTGAAAAACAGCGTGGATGAAGCCACCCAAGAGGGATGCCCAAGCCTTGAGCATGTGTTGGTGGTGAAACGCGGTAACAATGACATCACATGGCAGGACAAAGATGTAGAATGGACAGCGCTTTGTGACAAGCAAGCGGATACTTGCCAGCCTGAAACCATTGAAGCGGAACACCCCTTATTTATTCTTTACACCTCAGGCTCAACAGGTAAACCCAAAGGCATTGTACACAGCACGGGCGGCTATTTGCTGTGGGCGCATCTCACCATGTTATACAGCTTTGATTTCAAACCTGAATCGGATGTGTTCTGGTGCACAGCGGATGTAGGCTGGATTACAGGGCACTCCTATTCGGTGTATGGTCCACTTTCCAATGGTGGAACCACAGTCATGTATGAAGGCGTACCCACATATCCTGATGCAGGACGTTTCTGGAAAATTTGCCAAGACCATGGTGTAAGTATTTTTTATACCGCGCCTACCGCCATTCGCGCCTTGAACAAGGCAGGCGATGATTTCCCCAATGCTTATGATTTAAGCAAGCTTCGCGTATTGGGTACAGTGGGTGAGCCCATCAATCCGGAAGCGTGGATGTGGTATCACGAAGTCATTGGTGGTGGTCGTTGCCCCATTGTGG